>JBFXGS010000008.1:0-25189 GCA_050177775.1 Bacilli bacterium
GGAATTACTCGTGGTTTGGCGCAAGCCGGAGCTAACGGTGTTTGGATTGCCAGGTCCATCATTGAACAAACAAAACTTCCTGATTGACAGGAAGTTTTTATATTTTACTATTGACAATAATGTGTGGCATACACTATATAATATTGTCGAGGTGATAAAGCGGATGAAAATGTGATATCAAACTTGATTTTAGAACTGCGTCGAGGAACCCAAATTTTGGCTGTTCTAAGTCAACTTGATGAAATGAAATACGGATATTCTTTGCTTCAGGATTTAGAAAATAAAAATATAAAACTTGAAGATGGAACATTGTACCCTTTATTAAGAAGGCTGGAGGCACAAGGCTTATTAATTAGCGAATGGGATTTAATTGTTAGTGAAATAAGGGCTATTACAAAAGGAGCGAATCGTGAATAATTTAATTGAAAGATATTTATACGATGTTGTAAGATGTTTACCAAAAAAAATCCAGAAGAAGTTAAAAAAGAGCTGCGAGCAAACATTGATGACATGCTACCAAATAACCCAACCGAACAACAAGTTTTAGAAGTTTTAAAAACGCTGGGCAACCCACGGATTTTAGCAAGCAATTATTTAGGAAAACCCAAATATTTAATCGCATCGGAATGGATGGATGATTATCTGCACATTTTAAAAGTAGTCTTAATTGTTTTTGGCTGCTTATCTTTGGTCTTCGGATTAATGGAGCATATTACCCACCCTGAAGCAACGGAACTCATCGAACTTGTTTTTGAAGTAATCGGGCATGTTTTGTCCGATACCATTCAAAGTCTTTTTAGTGGCTTTGATTTTCGCAATAATATCAAACTATGAATCAAAAGTAAAATTAAAAGAATGGAACCCTAAAAATTTACCCAAAGTGCCGAAAGAACAAGCGGTCACCATCAAAAAAGCCACAGTGTTCTGAGGCTAATTGTCACTATTATTTTTGGAACAATTTTTTTGACTCGTTAACAATCAAGTTTATTTAGATTGGCGTGTGGAAGCCGGCGGTTGGGTTTTGGATTCCGTGATGTTTAACAATGAGACCGTAAAAATGTTTATTCCTTTCTTTGTGATGACAATTATTGTTTCGATTGCCAGTTATTTTGTGAAAATATACATTGGTCACAGGAATTATTTAGTAGCCGGAGTATACACGATTGATCAAGTTTTTTCCGCATTGGTGGGGCTTTTATTTATTAATCATGGGAGTTATTGTCAATGGGTTTCATAACCGGGGTTGCGGAATGGCTTTCGTTAACAACAAGCAAAATTCAAGAAGTCTTTAACGGAGCGGCGATTGGAATATCAGCCTTGATTGCTTTCGGAATCATTGCCGACTTAGTGCCGACATGGTTAAAAGCCGTCAAAGCCAAAGCATGAATTTAAGCCTTCTTTTTTGAGGGCTTTTTGTTAACTTTTTTTGTACAAAACTTGACATCTTCAGGAAATGAAGTATAATATTATTAGCACTCAAAAACAAAGAGTGCTAATAAATAAACGGAGGTAATTTCATGCAACCACAAGATTACAGTCAAGATCAAGATATATTAAAAAAATTTGGAAGAGATATTGTTGAAGAAGTAAAGAAAGGAAAAGTTGACCCAGTGATTGGCCGCGATGAAGAGATTCGTCGAATTGTCCAAGTTCTTGCTCGTAAAACCAAAAATAATGTTATTTTAATTGGCGAAGCGGGAGTGGGTAAAACGGCCATTATTGAAGGATTAGCAAGTCGAATTGTGAAAGAAGATGTTCCCGCCGGTTTGCGCGGAAAAACCATTTATGAACTAGATATGGGGGCTCTTGTTGCCGGAGCAAAATTCCGAGGCGAGTTTGAAGAGCGGTTAAAAGCAGTTTTAAACAAGATTAAAGAAAGTGAAGGAAAAATCATTCTGTTCATTGACGAAATCCATTTAATCGTGGGCGCGGGAAAAGCCGACGGAGCGCTTGATGCCGGAAACATGCTTAAACCAATGTTAGCCAGAGGGGAAATTGATTGCATTGGGGCGACAACGTTAAATGAATATCGTCTTTACATTGAAAAAGATCGGGCTCTTGAGCGTCGTTTTCAACAAGTTCTTGTATCTGAACCGACCGTTTCAGACACGATAAGTATCTTAAGAGGTTTAAAAGAAAGATTTGAAGCTCACCATGGTGTCAGTATTTCGGATGGAGCGTTAGTGAGTGCAGCCGTTTTATCAAATCGTTACTTAACGGAAAGATTTTTACCCGATAAAGCCATCGATTTAATTGATGAAGCTTGTGCCTCGATTCGTGTGGAAATGGATTCCATGCCCAACGAATTAGACGAAATGACCAGAAAAATTGCGCAATTGGAAATTGAAAAATTAGCCCTTGAAAAAGAAAAAGACGCTTCAAGCAAGCAAAAGTTGGAAAAGATTCAAGAAGAGTTAATCGCTCTAAAAAAATCCTCAGTCGAAATGACCAGTAGATGGCAAGCAGAAAAAAGCAAAATTCAAGAAGCCAAAGAAACCAAGAAAAAATTAGAAAAAGCGCGTTTTGATTTGGATCAATATTTTAATACCGGTGATTATAAAAGAGCCAGTGAATTAAAGTACGGGGACATTCCCGCTTTAGAATCCAAACTTGAAAAATTGCAAATTAAAGGCGAAAACAGTTTATTAACCGAAACAGTCACCGAAGATGCCGTTGCGAAAGTAGTTGCTAAAGCCACCAACATTCCTCTTTCCAAAATTATGAAAGGCGATCGTGAAAAAGTTCTTCACTTGAAAGACACCTTAAGCGAACGCGTAATTGGTCAGGATGAAGCGATTGAGCTTGTCAGTGATGCCATCATTCGACAACGAGCCGGTATAAAAGATCAAAACCGCCCCATCGGCTCCTTCTTGTTTTTGGGCCCAACGGGAGTTGGGAAGACCGAGGTAGCAAGAAGTTTGGCTGATGCTTTGTTTGACGATGAACACCATATTGTTCGTATTGATATGAGCGAGTACATGGAGAAGTTTGCCGTCAGTCGTTTAGTGGGGGCTCCTCCGGGTTATGTTGGTTATGAAGAAGGCGGGCAATTAACAGAAAAAGTTCGAAGAAACCCATATTCCATTGTTTTATTCGATGAAATTGAAAAAGCTCATGCTGATGTTTTCAATATTTTATTGCAAATTTTGGATGAAGGCCGGCTAACAGATTCACAAGGACGAACCGTCGATTTTAAAAACACCATTATTATCATGACTTCCAATTTAGGAAGCGAATTATTATTAAATAATGATTCCAAAAACGCCATTAACGAATTACTAAAACGCACATTCCGACCAGAATTTATCAATCGCATTGATGAAGTGGTGGTTTTTAAACCGTTATCTTTCGAAACACAAACGAAAATTGTGGAAAAACTATTGAACGAATTAGCCCAAAAAATAAAACAAGACAATTTAATTGTTGTCTTTACCGACAGGTCGAAACAATTCATCATCGATTCAAGTTTCTCGCCAGAATATGGGGCTCGCCCTTTAAAAAGATTTATTCAAAAGGAAATCGAAACACTGCTTGCAAAAGAGATTATCAAAGGACAACTTCTTCCAGAACGACAATATATCATAGATGTTGTTAATGATCAATTTATCATAAAGTCTTAAGGCCCTCTTAAGACTTTTGTTTTAAAAAAGCATAGAATTATTGTTTTGTTTAGTGTATAATAGCAACTGACCGAACATTAATAAAGAATGGAGTGTACTTATGATTTTAGATGGTAAAAAAGCCGCCGAAATTATCACCAAGAAAATTGCTGATGAAGTTTCTTTGATTAAAGACACCATAACCTTAGCTTTAATTCTTGTAGGTAAAAACCCCGCCAGCCAAGTTTATGTTCACAATAAGCAAAAGGCTTGTGTTGAAGTAGGTATTAATTTTCAAGGATATTTTTTAGATGAAAATGTACCCCAAAAAGAAGTAGCCGACATTATCGAAAAATGCAATGCGGATCCCAATGTGCATGGCATTTTAGTGCAAATGCCCCTACCTTCGCATATTGACTCCAACGTTATCATTAATATGATTGACCCCGCTAAAGATGTTGACGGATTAACAACCATTAACCAAGGAAAACTTTTTACGAACCAAAACCCGATTGTCCCAGCAACTCCTAAAGGCGTGATGACTTTACTTCAACGCTATTTTATTGATATTGCCGGAAAAAACGCGGTTGTAATTGGCCGAAGCAAGTTGGTCGGAAAACCATTGGGAATGCTTTTACTTGATAAGAATGCAACCGTTACAATGGCCCATTCCAAAACCGTAAATCTAAAAGAAGTGACCAAGCGAGCCGATTTATTATTTGTGGCGGTGGGAATCCCTAAGTTTGTAACCGGTGACATGGTAAAAAAAGATGCCGTTGTCGTTGATGTCGGAATTAACAAAATTGAAGGAAAATTAGTGGGTGATGTTGACTTTGAAACCGTTAAGGACATTGCTTCATATATAACACCAGTTCCTAAAGGGGTTGGGCCAATGACAATAGCTTCGCTTTTAGAAAATATTATTGACTGCTATCATCGTCAAAAAGCAACTAAAGAAGCCAATTAAACTAAGTTACAAGTCCATAAACCTTTTATGGACTTTTGTTTTCACAAGGAGAAAGTTATGAAATTAATAGTTGGATTAGGAAATCCCGGGCTTCGATACAAAAAAACACGCCATAATGTTGGTTTTATGTTTGTTGACAGCTTTTTAAAAAAAGTCAAACAAAAAGCGATTATGAATAAAGGTCTGAAAGCCGAAATAGCGATGTTTAATTTTCAAAATGAAAAATTAGTTGTAATAAAGCCGCAAACTTTTATGAATTTGTCGGGTGACGCTGTTTTTCAGACCATGAATTACTTTCGGATGATGCCGCAAGATGTTTTGGTTGTTTACGATGATCTTGATTTACCGGAAGGTAAAATTAGAATCCGCCCCAGTGGATCCTCGGGGGGCCACAAGGGAATGGCGAGCATTATTGATTTATTAAAAACGGATCAAATAAAACGCATTCGCATCGGAATAAGCAAAGACGAACAATTAGAAACCGTTGATTATGTTTTAGGAACATTTAACGACGAAGGAAAAGAAGCCATCAAAGCCATTACAGACATAAGTGAGAAAATCATCGAAGACTACTTAAACATGCCCTTTGAAGATTTTATGAGCCGATATAATTAGAGGTCAAGATGAATAATATTATTGATCTGTTTGGCCGCGACAAAAAGATTAAAAGTGTTAGCGAGCAATTAAAAAAATCAGAATTTTCTTATTTGGTTAACGAGTTATCCCTCCACCAGGGATATTTGTTAGCCTATTTGGCGTTTCTTCAAACAAAGCAATTCATCAGATACATTGCCGGAAATCAGTACCATGCCAACCGTGCTTATGAAAAATTCTGTAAGTTAGCAGGAATACAAAATGTTAACCTTTACTTGGTTGATGAGATTGTAGCATCGGAACTGATTGCCGTAAGCGGCGATTTCAAATATGAACGATTAAGTACAATCAAAAGTGCGATTGAAAACACCCCTAAAATTGTTGTGACGCACACGCAAGCGGCACTAAGACCACTACTTGAAAAAAATATATTAGTGAAAGAACATCGCCTTATTCATGTAAAAGATCAACTTAATCCCGAAGCTTTTTCAAAAGAACTTGTTTGTTTGGGTTACAAAAAAACACCAACAACCACTGGCGTCGGAGAGTTTAGCGTTCGTGGAGAAGTAATCGATATTTTTCCTCCGTTTTACGATAACCCCGTTCGAATTGGTCTTTTTGACGTTGAAGTTGAACAATTAAAAAGCTTTGATGTTGAAAGTCAAAGAAGCATTTCCCCGATCGTTTGTTTAGATATTTATCCGATGAATGAACTTGTTTATGATGAAAATCAAAAAGAAAAGATTATTGCAAGCATTCGAAAAGATGTTGCGAAAACAACCGAACTTCCTCGATTTCTAGAAAATGATTTATCGGACTTAGCAAACTATAATAATATTGATCGTTTAAATAAATACATTAATTACATTACGAAAACCCCCCAAACGATTTTAGATTATTTTGATGACAAAATCGTGTTTTATGAAGAACATTCGCGGTTACAAGATGGTTACCAACAAATTATCCTTGACTTGGAAACATACTTAGAACATCTTGAAAAACCGCCGCAACTTGACCTTTTCTTCTTTTTTGATTTTTATAATCTTTTTCACAATTCAAATAAGAAAATATATTTAAGTGAATTTAAAAAAAGTTTAAACAATCTTGCTATCAATCAAATATATTCGATAAAAGGGTATAGCGTTATCGATTACCAAAACGATATCCGCAACTTAATGGAAGATATAAAAGCTAACAAGAAAAAAACGTTTGTTTTTGCTTTTGAAAAACAAGAAAGATTAGGATTATTAAAAGAGATTTTAAAAGAAGCTCAAATTGGTTTTGTAGAAAACGAAACCTTTGCGGATCTTGAATCGGAAAAAATTAATTTAATCTTTTCCGAAAACGCCTTAAGTTATGGTTTGTTTGAAAGCAATCTCGAGGTTATAACCGAGCAAGAAGTTTTTAAATCAGTTAAAAATGTAAAGGCTCGATATCGAAGCATGATGCAAAACACCACAAGTATTTCTTCCAAGGAAGATTTACAAATTGGGGATTATGTTGTTCATTATGATTACGGGATTGGCAAATACCTCGGAATAAAAACCATTGAACTTAAAGAATTAAAAAGCGATTATATTGCGTTAGCTTATTCAAATATGGAAATCTTCATTCCGGTTGAAAAAATCAATTTGCTTGAAAAATACCAAGGAAGTGAAGGCTCCGTTCCGAAACTAACCAATATTGGCAAAGGAGAATGGGAAAAGAAAAAGCAAAAAATTCAAGAGAAACTTGAAAACATTGCATCGGATTTAATTGTGTTGCAAGCAAAACGCGAGCAAAACCCAGGTTTTAAATATCCCGGCGATAGCGATTTGCAAAAACTGTTTGAACAAGATTTTGAATATGAGGAAACAAAAGACCAAGGCCGAACCATTGACGAAATAAAGGCAGACATGGAAAAAGGAATGGTGATTGATCGGCTCATTTGCGGAGATGTCGGATACGGAAAAACCGAAATAGCGATGCGAATTGCCTTTAAAACCGTGTTTTCCAACAAGCAAGTTGCTTACTTAGCACCAACGACAATCTTAACCAGGCAACATTACCACACTTTTAAAGAACGATTTGAAAAATATGGCATTAGGGTTGAACTTTTAAATCGGCTTGTTTCTTCCGAAACGCAAAAAGAAATATTGCATGATTTGAAAAAAGGCTTGGTCGACATTGTAATTGGAACGCATCGATTGTTAAGTGAAGATATTTCGTTCCATGATTTAGGATTATTAATCGTTGATGAAGAACAGCGGTTTGGCGTTGTTCACAAAGAAAAGATTAAGAAACTAAAAGTTAATGTTAACGTATTAACATTAACCGCTACCCCTATTCCCAGAACATTACAAATGTCCATCATGGGAGTAAGGCAATTAAGTTTAATTGAAACACCACCCAAAGATCGCTATCCTATTCAAACATATGTTGTCGAAGAAAACGACATGATTGTGAAAGAAGCGATTTATCGTGAATTGGCAAGAGATGGTCAAGTTTTCTATTTGCACAATCGCGTTGCCGAATTAGATCGATTATATCGTAAATTAAGAAGATTGGTACCGGAAGCAAGAATTGGGATTGTTCACGGCCAAATGAGCAAGATAGCCCTGGAAAATGCGGTTCAAGCCTTTATTGACAAAGAATTTAATGTTTTACTTTGTACGACTATCATTGAAACAGGAATTGATATACCGAACACCAATACGTTAATTATCAGTCGGGCAGACTATTTGGGGTTGTCACAAATGTATCAAATTAGAGGACGGGTTGGGAGAACCGACCGCGTTGCCTACGCTTATTTAATGTATGAAGAAAATAAGGTTTTAACCGAAGATTCCGCAAAACGCCTTTCCGCAATCAAAGAATTTACTAATTTGGGCAGCGGATATAAAATTGCTATTCGTGATTTAGCAATTCGAGGGGCGGGGGATATTCTTGGGAAAGAGCAATCCGGCTTTATTGATGCAATCGGGTTCGATATGTATTTAAAAATGCTTAACGATGCGATGAACAAAGTATTCGGAGTAAAGCCCCAAAAAGAAGAAAAACCGATTCCGATTGAAGTATCCAAACACGTTGACGAAACTTATGTCAGAGATGATGATATCAAAATATTAATTCACAAAGAAATTTCTTTAGTAAAAACAAAGTCCGATAAGAACACCTTAATTCAAACCTTTACGGATCGCTTCGGACGACTAAACGATGAAATATTAACCTATATTGAAGAGCGTTATTTGCAAACCGTCTTAAAACCATTTTCAATCAATGGCATTTTAGAAACAGAAAGCAGTGTTGTTATTGCGATTCCCAGACGAAAATCAGCTTTAATTAACGGGGAAGCGTTATTTATGAGGGCTAGTTCATTAAGCAAAGACATTAACTTTGAATACAAAAACCAACAAATAATTGTAAAAATAAGAAAAAAGCCTAAAAGCAAACAATGGATTTTCTTGTTAACGGAATTACTGGATGGGCCTGTTTGGAAAAATTTACTTGTTGAAGAAAAAACCGAATCATGATATAATCACAGTTGTTTAAAGAAAAGGAGAAATTTATGCAAAAAATAGCCGTCATTTCCGATGTTAATGCCGGATTGGATTATTTAGGATATGATCCACACATTCCTGTGCTTCGTTCGATAATTAACTTTGGTGAAGAACACTATGTTGATGGTATTGATATAAAAGCCGATGCCTTTTATAAGAAATTGCAAACCAGTTCCATCATTCCTTCAACTTCAGCACCAACAGTTGGTGAAGCCATGGATTTGTTGGATAAACTTGTTAAAGAAGGTTATACTGATGTCATCATGGTCTCAATTTCATATCAACTTAGTTCCATTGGACAAATGGTAGAAACCTTAATCGACGAGTATGCCGATAAAATAAAAATTTATGTAATTGATTCTAAAAGGGCAACGTATATGCAAGGATATATTGCTGTGACCGCCAAAACAATGGCCGACAAAGGAAAAGAAGTTTCGGAAATCTTAGATTATTGCCATTACTTGATTGACAACAACCACGCTTATTTTGTCGTTGACGACTTATCTTATTTAGTCAAAAATGGTCGTTTAAGCGGGGCTGCGGGTTTTGTTGGCAGTTTGTTAAAAGTTAAACCGGTTTTAGAATTAACAAAGGAAGGCAAAATTGTCAGTAAAGAAAAAATCCGCACGCATTCAAAAGCCGTTGAACGTGCTTTAGAACTGTTTATGGATGAAATAAAAGATGCCAAAAAAGTAAAAATTTTGGTATTCCATACTATTCGCGAACAAGATGCTTCGGAACTTGTAAAAAGATTGCAAAAAGAATGTAAGAATGCCGAAACGATTGAACTACACATGGTTACTCCGGCCGTCGGAGCCCACATCGGCTGCGGAATAATAGGTGTCGGTTATTTTATTCTTGAAAAATAAAGCTATAGAAGGAGAACAATGATATGGCTTTAGTTAGTATGACCAAAATGCTTTTAAAAGCAAAAGATGAAAAATATGCGGTCGGACAATTTAATATCAATAACCTCGAATGGACCAAAACGATTTTACAAGTTGCAGAAGAATTGAATTCTCCCGTCATTTTAGGTGTTTCGGAAGGAGCGGCTAAATACATGGGCGGTTATAAAACCGTTTTTGGCATGGTTAGCGGCTTAATCAGTGATTTAAAGATCACTGTCGATGTTTCCCTTCACTTAGATCATGGTTCTGACTTTGATAATTGCCAACGCGCCATTGATGCCGGATTTATTTCCGTTATGATTGATGCTTCCCATTATCCACTAGAAGAAAACATTCGTTTGACCAAAGAAGTTGTGAAATACGCTCATGCCAGAAATGTTTCGGTGGAAGCCGAATTAGGAACAGTGGGCGGGCAAGAAGACAATGTCATCGGAGCGGGTATCATTTACGCCGATGTCAAAGAATGTGTCCGTTTAGTTAAAGAAGCCGATTTAGACGCCTTAGCCCCCGCCTTGGGAAGTGTCCATGGCCCGTACAAAGGGGAACCGGTTTTAGGCTTTAAAGAAATGGAAGAAATAAAAAACGCCACCAAGAAACCGTTAGTTTTACACGGAGGAACCGGCATTCCCGATGAAAAAATTCGTAAAGCGATTGCTTGTGGAACATGCAAAATCAACGTCAATACCGAATGTCAAATGGCATTTGCGCGCGAACTTCGTAAGTTGCTGGCGGGGGATGAAAAAGTTTACGACCCCCGTAAGATTCTTGGACCAGCTGCCAAAGGAATTGCTGCGGTCGTAAAAGAAAAAATGCAAGTGTTTGGTTCAGTCGGGAAAGCCGTTCATTAAATAAATACACCAGTTAAAAACTGGTGTATTTTGTTGTAATCACAAGCAATAAAGAGTATAATTTATAAAGTATGGAAAAGAAACTTTGTTTGATTTGCCTAAATGAACAGTTTGAAACGGAAACATGTAGTAATTGCAAAAGTGAAAACTTCATCATATATGATAAAAAAGGAGTTGCTTTTCAGGGACGCTTTTATGCAAAAAAGACATGGATGGCAAAAGTTTGTTCGCTCAATCAAGTTAACGGAAGCCTTCACTTTGCAAAAGGCATTCACCCCCGTTATATAAAAGAAATGATGGAAAAAAACATCAGCAGAAACAAAATTACCCGTTTGTTGTTTCCTTTTATCTGGTTGTTCGGTTGGGGAATTTTGTTTTTTGTTGTGGCAATATTGATGATAAATCGACCAATTATGATTGAAGAAAACGTGGGAAATGTCATTATTATGACCATGGCTTTCGGAACTTTTTTATTGGTTTCTTCTTTTACTTTTGCTTATAAAATATTCACAAAAAAAGCCATTTTGATGGTTTTGAGAAATAACAAAATTCGTTTCATTAATTTAAATAAGGCTTTGAAAACCCAAATATTTAGGAAATTAGAAAATGAAAAAACAATTAATTAATCAATTAAGAATAACCGACCATCACCTATTAATTCGCCCTTTCCAAAGAAAAGACCAGAACGATATCTTTCAATTATTGGGAAGCGAAAAAGTGGTACATTTTTTAGGAATCAACCAATTACTCGATTTGAATGCGGTTACTCGCTATTTAAACGAATGTGAACAAGAATATGAACGTCAAGAAATCTATCGCTTGGGGATTGAACTTTGCCGTGAACAAAAAATTATCGGTTTTATTGGAGTTTCTCGTTATGATCTAACGAACACTTCCGCGCAAGTGGTCTATGGGTTATCCGAAGACTATTGGCATCAAGGATTAATGGTTGAAGCTTTAAATTTATTTGTACAATACTTAATTAAAGTACAACATAAAACGATTTTAATCGGAACCCACATTGATGAAAACATAGCATCAGGGAAAGTCTTACTAAAAGCCGGATTTCAAAGAGACCCGCAATATGATCAAATGATGGTTATTAAAGGGATAAATCAGCATTTAATCGGATATTCATTAAAAGTAAAGGGAGACTAACATGAAGAAAGCCATTTTAATAGCACTATTTATTTTTATCGGCTTCTTAGTTGGCTGTGGAAAAGAACGAGGAGAGCTTAACAATGTTTCGAACATTTCCCCCGAAGAGATCTTTAATCAAAAAGAAGATAAATACTATGTATATTTTCACCGAATTGATTGTGCTGATTGTGAAGAATCCGCTCCGTATGTCATCAATTATTCACAAATAATCAAAGAATATGATGGATGTAAAGACAAACGAAAGATTTATGCCGTTTTATTATTTACATCAACCGAAAAACCCGGACAAGATACTTATATTTATCGTGAATACACCGGTGAAGGCGGTCAAGGAACAGATGGGAAATATTTTGTGGATGGAGTCGCCAATTGGAAAGATTTGTATATTGCTTCAACTTCATCGCTTATTTCCGTTTCTAAAAACAGTAGCGGGGTTAAGGTTGCCAAGTATATTGCTCAAGGAGCCGAAGCGGTTATTGAAGCCTTAAATACGCAACTAGGAACTTGCTTTCAATGAACGAAGGAATTATAAACAAAGAATGTCAGTATCAGGGATTAAACTATTCCCTTTACACTGACGGAAAACAACACCCGCTTTTATTTTTCTTTCATGGCTTCACTAGTAATCGTCATGTTGGGATTATGGGAAGAGGAGAAGTATTGGCCAACTTAGGTTTCACCGTGGTAGCATTTGATGCCCCGCTCCATGGAGATAGATCAAATGATGCTTTCTCAAAACTTTCAAGCAGCGAGAAACAAAAACAAATAATTGATATTGTCGTTGAAAATGCCGAAGATGCAAAAGCGCTCTATGATAATCATTTGCAATTCGACAGTTTAATCGAGCAAGGTTCTGTTTATGCTTTTGGCGTTTCGATGGGAGCACAAGTAAGTTTTTATTTAGGAACGATTATGCCGTTGTTGCATACGATTATCACCCTTGTAGGTTCACCATCTTTTTGCGATTTTTATGAATGGAAAAGACAAAAATATGGATGGCCTAATAGCGAAGACTATCAAAAAAAGCAAGCATATTACCGTAGTATTGATCCCTTAATTCATTATAAAAAGTTAAACAATAAAAATATTTTTATGGGAGTGGGAAGTAAAGACGAGATTGTCCCTCTAGAATTTGCCAGGCGCTTATCCCAATTGCTAAGCAAAGATAAAGCTGTATTTCAAATTTACGATACCGCTCATGCATCAACAGGCGACATGTTAAATGACGCCGATAACTTCTTAAAAAAAACCCGGCTTGCATAAGCGGGGTTTTATGGTATTAAAGTAGCTAAATAGTCAATTATTGAAGAAGATCCATGATAATATTCTTTCACGGTTTTATTTTCGATAAGCAATAAAGTTGGAAAGGAAGGGATTTCTAGGTCTTCAAGAGAATCGACGCCTAGTACATTTTCATTAGGGCCGAACAAAGAGGAATTGTTATTATCCTCATATTTAATTTGGTAAATAAGGTAGGAAGAAGCGTTGACTGAAGAAGCTTTATCAAAATACTGAAAAACATCTACCAAAATCGATTCACAGGCATAACAATCTTTTTTAGAAAACAAAACCAAGAAAGCACCTTCGTTTTCAAACAACTGTTCTTTACTTATTGTTGGAAGATTGGTGTTAATGCCGATAACTTTTAAGTTAAAGGTTAAAGAAGTGTTGGTGTTGGATATTTCAACTTCATATTCGCCCGCCAATAATTTCATTAATGAAGAGCTTGGAAGCGTTAGCGACGAATCATTATAACTCCAATCAATAATAAACGATTGGTTGTTGGAAGTTAAGGTTACTTCGTTTGGAATGAAATCAACTTTCACAATAATGTTTTCGGGGTTCTGTTTATCAAACAAATAATTATGGTTGGCCCGACAACCAACAAAAAAAATAAGCAGGAAAAAGATTAATCCTTTTTTCATAAAAAATCACCACCAATAGTATACCAAAAAAATGAAGAAAAATTGACCAAAAATTGATTTTTGTGTTAAAATGTTTTGAGGTGTGATATGAAAAAACCCCTTTTAATGATTTCCCTCATTGTTTGGATTATGTTCATCTTTTTTAATTCTGTGCAAACCGGAACACAATCTTCTGAAGCCAGTGGGTTTTTCACAACCTTTTTTAAAACGCTTTTTGACGGAATAGGATGGGAAATTAATCCGGATAATTTATCAAATTTGATAAGAAAAAGCGCCCATATGCTCGAATTCTTTGTTTTAGCGCTATTGTTTTGCTTTAATTTCATCCCCAAATTTCCTCTAAAAAGGACAATTGAAAAAGCTCTTCTAAGTTCGGTAGCAGTGGCTTTTGTTGATGAAATAATCCAATTGTTTGTAGAGGGAAGGTCGGGGTCGATTATTGATGTTGCCATCGATAATGTGGGAACGGTTCTGGCGCTTGCGATGTTTTATGTAATTTTTCGCAACAAAAAGAAAAATCGCCCTTCTTCTCTTAACAATTAAATTTATCTATGATATAATAACCGTAGTTTAAAATATAAAGGAGACTTCAACCATTGAAAAAAATTAATCTTTTTCTAATATTCATCTTAGGATTTTTACTTATTGGTTGTAAAGCCACGGACATTGATGTCTTTCGTTTTGTTAATCACGAGATTACCATTCAAGTCGGCGATGATGCTGTTTTGAATTTGATTTACGGAGAATATGATGAAGACGAAGAAGTCATTTATACCTTATCAAAAGAAGGTATAATCACATTAAGCGGCAATACGGCAACAGCGATTTCAGCCGGGGAAGTAACGGTAACAGCCACAATTGATGGCATAAAAACCACCAAAATTATCGTAACCGTTATTAATGAACCGATTAATTCCATGAGCATCACCTCCGCAAGTAACGTTATGGTGGGATCATCAATTCAGCTTAGTGTCAGCGTTTTGCCAAGTCACTTATCAAACGAAGTTACTTGGTCGATTGAAGATAGCGCTCAAAGCAACAAAAATGCCGCCACTATTTCAACTTCGGGTTTATTAACCGGCGCAATCGGAGCAACTACGAAAGCCGAATTAACGGCGGGAGGAAAGCGAATTATTGTTGTCGCAACCTCTAAAGTGGATCCGTCGATGAATGTGAAAAAAACCATTTTTGTGAAATACCAACCGACTACAAGCATCACCCTTACCACAGCGGAATTAGTGACGACGTTGGAAACAAATGAAACTTTACAAATTGTTGCCAATATCCTTCCGGTCAATGCTTGTCCGGTCTTAACTTACACATCAAGCAACACGGCTGTTGTAACCGTTAGTAGCACGGGATTAATTAGTGTTCCTGAAGGAAGCACCAATTATGAAACAGCAACCATCACCGCAACCGCGCTGGATAATGTTGTTGGAACAATTGATATTACGGTATTAGATCCAAATAGTTAAAAAACGGAGAAAAAAATGAAATATTGTGCAAATTGTGGAAATCAATTAGAGGAAGAAGCCGCGTTTTGTCCACAGTGTGGGGCTCGGCAAAGCACAACCATGGTAAGCAAACAAAGTGGCGATGACTCACCAAGTTTTGGTTATGCTTTCTTGGCTTTTTTCTTTCCAATGGTTGGACTTATTCTTTATATAGTTTGGAATAAAGATTATCCTTTACGAGCTAAATCTTGTGCAAAAGGAGCCGTAATTGGGTTTATTATTAATGTTGTTTTGGGAATTTGCTTAGTTCTAGCTGAAGCGGGTTATTTTAGTTAAAAAATGATTTGGGATATTATTAAAGAGCACTGGCAACTAATAGGTCAAGCGCCGTTATGTAATGGACAAGCAGAAACAACTTTTCAAATCTTTGGTTTATCGTTTTTTTTATGTTATCGTTGTACGGCGATTTGCATCGGTATGCTATTGACAATCTGTGTTTTTTCTAAATTAAAAGCCCCCTTTTTCACAAACCCTAAACAACAAGCAATGGTCATCATATTGTTTCTTTTATTAGTAATTACTGACGGAAGCCATTATTTCTTTCACACAAACACTACCAATTTATTAAGAGTTTTGACGGGGGTTTTTGGTGGAATTGGCTTAGGCTTGCTAGTTGATTTAATTTTTCCCAAGCGATATGTAAATGAAAACCGGATCAATTGATTCGGCCAGACGGATGACAAACCCCATTTTCAAAAGTGGGGTTTTATTTTTTTCCCACATCAGCAGCAAATAAATATAAAAACACGCTTATTCGATACGAAAGCAAAGACTATTTTGTGTTTTTGTCCCACTTTATAACTAAATAAAAAGAGCGTTGACTTTATCAACGCTCTGGGGATTAATTGATCCGGCTTTTTTAATCTCGTTTTCGACGAACGATAAAAATTATTCCTAACAGAGAAATCGTCCATATTAAATTGGTTCCCAAGAAACATCCTTTCTTTTCTGGTTCGGGCTCTGGTTCCGGCTCGGGCTCGGGCTCGGGTTCGGGCTCCGGTTCAGGGAGCGCTTCAACCGTAACTTCAATTGAAGAATTGACACTCCACCATTTTTTGATATTCATGGTAATGGTTGCCACCCCGGGAGCAATTGCGGAAATTTCACCGGTTGGCGAAACCGTTGCCACCGCTTCATTGCTGGATTTATATTCTAAATTGTAAGTATCATTGGAAACAAGAACATATGTTGGCGTGTGTTTATCACCAACTTTCAAGGTCTTGGTGGCATAATCATAGGCCAATAAAACCGGATCGGTATCTACTCCATAGGTTAACACTTCAGAATAAGCAAGGGTTTCATCAGAATAAAGAGCCTTAAGTTCAATTTGGTGTTCTTCATAAGGAGTGACATCGGGCATTAAAATAAAGTTTTCCGACGGTAAAGCACTGCCATAGAAGACATCATCAATGTATAAATCAAATTTTTCCAATTTTCCTTCTACAAGGTCACTATCCCAAAAAACACCGGTTACGTTGTTTTCGTTATCTTCAATGCGAACATTGCTGATGGTTCCAAACTGTTTGGCTTCATTAATCAAAGTTAACGGCTGGGACATAATGATGCCATCACGGAAGGTGACTTTCACCGTTAAAGAGTAATCAATCGCATCAGCCGGCAAATTAGTTAATGATATCGAAGTTTGATTTTTAGGATAAATTAACGATGATAGTATTTGCTGTTCCTCACCCAAAATCTCGAGTTTGTTAATTCGACCGATGTTGGTATTAGGAAATGTGACAGTCGCTTTCGAAAAATCAGCTGGATCGCTTACGGCTGAGATGCCGGAGCGAAATGTTTCAGATTCAAAAGACGCTTTAGAATAGAAAGTGGCGGTACTCAAGATGTCGCCGGCGGAATTGACTAACTTTACGGTAAAGGATTGATCAGTAATGGTGATAACGCTACATGCGTCAAGTTTTCCGGCAAGAGCAAAATCAACTTCGGGCATTGGTGTACCCGGAGCGGTGACGTAACGATCACCGATTTGCGTTCCGGTCACATAAACCGTACCTTGTCCCGCAACTGTCGTTTTGGCGCCATTTAGTATTGGGAAACTTCTTGCATAAACATGATTATGACCGGATAAAACAAGGTCCACACCATATTCATCAAAAATAGCTTGAAAGCCGGTTCGCATAGCTTGCGCCTGACTGGCATTTAAACCGTCGCCCGTATAAAAAGGACGGTGAGAAAAAACGACAATAAATTCGGAAGGATTATTTTCAATCGTGCTTCTTATCCAAGTTTGCTGGGCTGACAAAGAAGCGGATGATGCGGAAGCAGCTTCGGAGTCAATCGAAATAAATAAGGCATTTTGGTATTTAAAGAAATAAGTTTGACCTACAAGACCGACTGCACCATTGCTTGGATAATTGGAAACAGCATTAAAATAAGAAATATTGGTTACCTGAGCGGAAGTATTGTAATAGTCATGATTTCCCGGAGTGATCACAAACGGCATTTGCTTCACCGTGTTCATTTTGTACAATTCTTCCCATTGTTCATAAACTGTTCCGTAAGCCGTGGCATCACCGCTGATTAGCGTAAACACCACATTTTCGCCAACCGTTGAAGCTTTATCTAAAACGGTATTAGCGGTTGAAACACGGGTAGGAATGGATAAGTAGGAATGAATATCGGTAATGTGCATAAAACTGAATGTGGAATTACCCGCCGCTTTGAAGCGATAAATATCGGAAAAAGCCGATGTTTGAATACGATATAAGTATTCTGTTCCACTTTCCAAATTATTCAAAGTAGCTTTACATTGTTTTGTCGCTTCTTTTCCCGTAAAAGGAACTGCTTCACAAACGCCTAGTTTCGTTGTTGGGGCAAGAAAATTGGGATCCGTTGCTTTGGTATACTGCAAGGCGGTAAAACTGCTGGTCGTGTGCCAAGAGACATTCATTTCCGTACTGGCATTTTCACCGGGGTTTGCCACAATCATGGTAATGTCTGCGGCCGCAGCAGCGAGATTAACATTAATTAAGCCAACAAAAATTAGCAAAATTAAAGAAAACCGAAATAATTTTTTCATAAAATCCTCCATATGCTAACTATTATAACACAGACACGATTGTAAAAAAAGCCTTAGGTGAAAAACTTAAGGCTTCTTTATTTGTGATGAAAAAATCATATTTTGATAATCATCTTTTCCAAAAACAAACCAAGAATGATTGTTTTCGGAAAAAGAAAGGTAAATGGTGTCATATAATTTGGCTTGACGAAGATAATGAATTTCCAAATTGGTGACTGGTAATAGATGGAGCAACCCTTGGACATGGTGAATTAAATTTGCATACATAGCATTGTTCATATGATGGTAATGATCAACATCAAAACTTCGAACCGTATATTTATCGACTAGTTGATCTTGTAAAGGAGTTTCGATTTTCTTTTCAAAGCTCATCAGTCGGGTTGGGTTGTAACAATCCCCTAAATTCCAAGGCGTCCGTGCAATCATTTGGGACTTTAAATTGATAATAGCCCATAAAGACATTCCTTCGCCAATTATTTTTTCCGAATGATTTTTGATTTGATAAGAACGAGGGTAATAAATTTTGTCGTTGGGGAGGGGCCAGGATTTAATTTTTATCGATTCAAAAAAAGAAGGTTGTTCATAGATAATGAATTTGTTTTTTATTAAAATCCAAATCTTATTTTCCGCAAGCAAATGAGAATAACCGGCGTGAAGTTGCCAAGAATGCCATGCGGCAACATCTTGAAAATAGTTTAATATTGCGGATGGTTTTATCTGATCGTTTTCATCAAAATCACCGATTGTAAGATTATATTCTTTTGTTGCTTCTAAAAAATCCATCGAAAGTCTCCCGTTTTTATGAATAATTATAACATATAAAAACCAGTTAACCAACGCAAACAGTAAAAATATCGTGCAAATATGGGAAATTATGATAAAATAGGAATGGTGAAAAATATGTATGATGTAATTGTAATTGGCGCTGGCCATGCCGGAGTTGAAGCCGCATTAGCTAGTGCAAGATTAAATAATAAAACCTTAATGATAATGGGATCATATCAAAGGATTGCAAACATGCCCTGTAATCCTTCAATTGGGGGCCCCGCAAAAGGCATAATTGTTAGGGAGATTGATGCTTTAGGCGGTCAAATGGCCAAAACAACGGATCAAACTTTATTGCAAATAAAAATGCTTAACGGTTCCAAAGGCCCCGCTGTTCGCGCCTTACGCGCCCAAGCCGATAAAGTAGCTTATCCTAACCTAATGAAAGAAATCATTAAACAAACTCCCAATTTAGATTTAAAGGAAGCTTTTGTTGAACAAATAAAGGTTCATGACGGAAAAGTCAGTAGCGTTGTAACCGACAAAAATGAAGAAATTGCTTGTCACGCCGTTATCGTTGCCAGCGGAACGTATTTGTCTTCACGTACATTAATTGGTAATCGTTTTTGGAAGGAAGGTCCCGACCATGAACCAACGACCAATAAATTATCGGAATCACTACGCGAATTAGGATTTACGTTAATTCGTTTAAAAACCGGAACACCCCCACGAATAAAAAAAGATAGTATCGATTTTTCAAAAGCAATCCCACAACCCGGCGATGAAAAACCATGGCGATTTAGTGAAGAAACAGCCGAAGTTTTGCCGCTTGAAAAGCAAGAAAAATGCTACTTGACATATACGACGCCGTTAACACATCAAATCATTCATGATAACATTCATCGTTCTTCTTTATTTTCCGGTTTAATCGAAGGAGTCGGGCCAAGGTACTGCCCTTCAATCGAAGATAAAACCGTCAAATTTGCTGACAAAGACCGCCATCAAATCTTTCTTGAACCGGAAAGCAAGTTCATTGATGAAATATACTTACAAGGGTTTTCTACAAGCCTCCCTGAAGATGTTCAAATACAAATGGTGCGCAGTTTGCCGGGGCTTGAAAAAGCCGAGATTGCGAAATACGCTTATGCCATTGAATATGATGCGATTGATCCAACTCAATTAAAACGAAATCTTGAAGCCAAAACCATTGCTAATTTGTTTTTTGCTGGCCAAGTAAACGGGACAAGCGGTTATGAAGAAGCCGCTTGCCAAGGATTAATGGCAGGAATCAACGCCCATTTAAATTTGCATCAACTTCCACCGTTTGTGTTAAGGAGGGATGAAGCTTATATTGGGGTCTTAATTGATGATTTAATTACCAAAGGGGTCAAAGACCCCTATCGATTGCTTACGTCAAGAGCGGAATTTCGCTTGCTTCTTCGCCATGATAACGCCGAAGAACGTTTATTAAAATATGGATATGAACTGGGGCTCGCATCAAAAGAAAGATATGAAAAGTTTGTACAAAAAAGACAAATCATATCGGCCATTGTTGATAATTTAAAACAAGTTTATGTTAATCCCAAGCCGGAGGTCAACGCTTATTTACAAAGCCAAGAACGCGATGTCATAAATGAGAAAATCTCCGGATATGAATTCTTGAAAAGGCCGGATAATGATTTTACGGATTGGCAAGTCATAAGTAAAACCACAATCGAAGCTTCACCAGCGCTTGAAGAGCAAATTTTGATCGAAATTAAATATTCCGGATACATTGAAAAAGCCTTAAAAGAAGCCAAAAAAATGCAACAGATGGAAACCAGAAGAATACCTGAAGACTTTGATTACGATAAAATACCCAATATTGCGAAAGAAGCCAAAGAAAAGCTTAAGAAAGTACGGCCGACAACCATATCCCAAGCATCACGCATCAGCGGAGTGAACCCCAGTGACGTGGCGATTTTACTTGTTTGGCTAGAGTCCAAAAAACATGCTTGAAATTTTTAACTTAAATGATCTCCAAACCAAACAATTTCAAGATTATTTTTTGTTTTTAATTTCCGAAAACCAAAAATACAATTTAACAGCGATTACCAAACCAGAAGAAGTTTTTATTAAGCATTTTGAAGACAGTTTATATGTAAGTAAGTTTTTTGACTTTACAAAGCCCCTTACTCTTTTAGATGTTGGCAGTGGTGCGGGTTTTCCCGCCATTCCTCTTGCCATTTTATATCCGTCTTTAAAGGTGACGATTGTTGAACCAACTACTAAAAAAGTGCGCTTTTTAGAGTTGTTAATCGATAAATTAGCCTTAAAAAACGTTTCACTTATTAACAAAAGAGCGGAAGATTTAGAAGCTAAATATCGCCATTATTTTGATGTTTCGATGGCGCGAGCATTAGCTCCCATGGCCATGCTTTTAGAATTGATTATTCCTTATACCAAAACAAAAGGCTGTTTTTTTGCCATGAAGAGCCTTAATTATGAAGCGGAACTATCACAAGCCCAAAACGCTTTGACTAAATTAAAATGTGAAATAAAAGAAATCTACACTTACCAATTATCGCTTGACATGGGAAGCCGGGTTATAATTAAGGTTTTGAAAAAGGAACCAACCCCGGGAATTTATCCGCGCCAATTTGCACAAATAAAACAAAAACCATTATAACGAGGTGTGATATGGGAAAAATCATTGCCATCGCCAATCAAAAAGGGGGCGTGGGCAAAACAACAACCGCCATCAATTTGGGGGCGGCGTTAGCTCACGAAAACCAAAAAATTCTGTTAGTGGATTTAGATGAACAGGCCAATGCAACGATTGGAATAGGTTTATCAAGAGAGCACTGCGAAACAACTTTATATGAAGTAATGTTCGGAAAACAAGACATTCGGGAAGCCATTTACGAAACTCAGGAACCGGGAATTGATTTAATTCCCGCTTCAAGCAAACTATCAACCCTGGATGCGGATTTATTTAATGAAACCAATAAAACTTGGCTTTTGTATGAAAAACTAGTTCCGATAATGGATGCTTACGATTTTGTTTTGCTTGATTGCCCGCCATCACTGGGGATTATTACGGACAACGCTTTATTTGCGAGTTCCAGTGTCATCATCCCGGTGGAATGCGAATATTTCGCATATGATGCGCTGACGCAAATGGTAAATAAAATCAACCAAGTACAAACACAAAAAAACAAAATCAATCAGACCCTCACCATTGAAGGAGTTCTCTTAACAAAATTAGATAATCGAAATGTATTTGGATATAAAATTGTGGACCAAGTTCAAAACTTATTTCCTTTGAAAACGTTTAAAACGATTATAAACCGATCCAGTCATCTTCAAGAAGCGCCAATGTTAGGTAAAAGCGTCTTAAAAACGGCTTACCACTCTCGTGCCAGCAAAGAATATCGGGCATTGGCTTTAGAAATAATGCAAAACATAGCGAGGTAAATATGGAACAAATCAAACAGTTTTTAATTGACGAAGCTACTAAGGTAATAACAACGGCCATTTTAATTTTGGCAACAATTGTTTTATTTGTGGTTGTTGGCTTAATTGTCGGTCGCTTTATTCGCAAGCAAAAAGAAAAACGCCGTCGCGCGGTAACTCTTGCGAAAATGGTTCAAAGTATTTTTCGGTATACCGTTAGCATCATTATCATAATTGTTATCCTAGATGTTTGGGGTTTAAACGTCATGCCGGTTTTGGCCGGAGCCGGAATCCTGGGAATTGTCATTGGGTTTGGTGCCCAAAGCTTAATTCGCGATTTACTGGCCGGAATCGCCATTGTTTTTGAAAACTATTATGATATTGATGATGTGATTGAAATTAACGGTTTCAAAGGAAGAGTTGATGAAGTTGGGTTAAAATCAACGAAGATAGTTAATTGGAAAGGGGAAGTGAAAACCCTTTTTAATGGGGACATTAAGGACGTAACCAATTTTTCCAAAAATCCTTCCACAGGCATTGTTGATGTTGAGGTCGATGCCAAAGAAAGCATCGATCGCGTGATTTTTCTTCTCGATGAAAAATTAATTAATTTAAAAGATACTTTTCCTCAAATATTGGAAGGACCAAATGTCATTGGCGTCACTAAAGTTTTTAGAAAAGGCTTTATTATTCGCATAACCGTAAAAACAACACCGGAGAATCATTATGCTGTCGAAAGAGAAGTGCAACGGATGGTAAAAGAAGTATTTGATCAAAACAATATTCTTTTCGCAACCGAACACTTGGTGATTGATCGTGAACAACCCAATCAGCTTTCATAACGGCGATATTCTCGAATTTAAAAAAACGCACCCGTGTGGAGGGAATAGTTGGAAAATAATCAGGGCGGGAGTTGATTGCAAATTAGAATGTACAACTTGTAAACACTTGATAATTATTCCCCGTATTGAATTACCGAAAAAAATAAAACGATTTGTTTATCACGAAGAAATCCCTGTTTAGGGATTTTTTGAAAGGAGGAAGCAATGATAAGTCTTGAAAAAATTTCCAAGCAGTATTTAGTGGGAAAATACCGGGTCCAAGCCCTTGATGCCATTAGCCTTTGTTTTCGCAGTAGCGAATTTGTTGGTATCATTGGTCCTTCCGGCTGCGGAAAAACCACTTTATTAAACATTATGGGTGGATTGGATAAAGCAACTTCCGGCCTAATGTTTGTTGATGGAACCGAAGTTTCCAAGTTTAAAAGTCAAGATTGGAATGCTTACCGAAATCAAAAAATTGGCTTTGTCTTTCAAAATTACTATTTACTTCCGCACTTAAACGTTTTTGAGAATGTCGAGCTCGCCCTATCTTTAATGGCT
The DNA here is from genome assembly GCA_050177775.1 of Bacilli bacterium. Lineage (GTDB taxonomy): Bacteria > Bacillota_I > Bacilli_A > ML615J-28 > CAG-698 > UBA2253. The sequence goes on from JBFXGS010000008.1 coordinate 23,678, forward strand.
TTAAAAAAGAATAAAAGGCGTTATTTAGTCAATAAAGCCTTAGAGAACGTGGGACTACTCAAAGAAGCAAAAAACATGCCGAATCAGCTTTCAGGGGGTCAAATGCAACGGGTTGCGATTGCCCGAGCCATTGTCAACAATCCCGATGTTGTTTTAGCCGATGAGCCAACGGGAGCGCTTGATTCTCATACGGCGGTTCAAATCATGGATATTTTAAAAGAAATATCTAAACAAAGACTTGTCGTTCTTGTTACTCACAATGTTAATTTAGCAACAGCATATGCAACTAGAATCATTGAATTGTTGGATGGGAAAGTTCAAAACGATAGCAACCCGGCGTTAGCCTCAACACCAATTAAGCCGATTGTTAAAGCTGTTCCCAAAATGAAATTATTCGATACTTGGCGCTTAAGTATAAAAAACATGTTACGAACGACAACGAGAACCTTACTGTCCATGTTTGCCGGAAGTATCGGAATTATTGGGATTGGCTTGGTTTTATCTATTTCTAAAGGGGTTAATTCATATATTGAAGAAGTGCAAAAATCTGCTTTGGGAAATTATCCGATTACAATTATGAGTCAAGCCAAAAAAATGGATGATGAAGGACAAGAAGTAATTGAGCGTGAAGAGTTCCCAAGCGGAGAATTTATTTCCATCCGTGAAGGTGAGCAAAAATATGATTACTACAACGTCATGGATGAAGATTTTCTTAATTATATGGAACAACTTCCCAGCCATTTATATTCAGTCATTGATTATAACACCAGTATCACAATGAATATCTTATCCCAAACAACAACGGGATATCGGAAAGTGAACCAAAGTCAATTTAATGAGATGAGTAATGACCAGAACTTCATTTTAGCGCAATATGACGTTTTAAAGGGAAACTTGCCGAACGATGCCGATGAAGTGGCGATAATCATTGATAAATATAATTGTCTTGATGCGATAACGCTTTACTATTTAGGGATTGATTATGACGGACTGGAGAGTTTAACTTTTGATCAATTATTGAGCAAACAATTTAAAGTCATCTTTAATGATGATTTGTATGTGAAACAAGGCGACATTTTTGTTGCAAAGGGCTCAAGCCACTATCAATCATTATATGATGGTTCACAGTTTCCTTTAAAAGTAACGGCTATAATGCGAGAAAAAAAAGAAGCCAACACCATTTTATATGGAAGCGGCTTACTTTATACTCCCAAGCTAACAACCTTGATTTATGATAATGCCAGACAATCAGCCGTATATTTAGAACAAGCGAATTTTGGATTTTCAAAAAATGTTTTTACTGGGTTGCCTTATGAAGATGAAGTGTCTTTTTCTTCCACAACCTCGAAAGAATATCAATTAAAACAAACTTATCTAAATCTTGGGGCATTAGTAAATACTAACCGCATTTATGTGTATACCCCAACCTTTTCTGACCGTTTAGCGATAAGAACTTTCGTCAATGATTATGATGATGAGACCTCTCAAGTAAATATCAGTTATTATGATTAT
>JBFXGS010000009.1:0-22055 GCA_050177775.1 Bacilli bacterium
TTCAATTGGAAGGGACGTTTGTGGCCATGGAAAATGATAAAATAATCGGCTTTGCCAATGCCACCATCAATAACCAAGGGAAAGATCCGCGTTTAACTCCCGGTTACATTACTTGCATTGCCGTTGATTATCGATACACCAGACAAGGAATTGGTTCTAAATTGCTGCTTGCTTTAGAGTCTTATTTAAAAGCTTTAGGAAAAACCTATGTACGTAATTTGTTTTTTAATCCGATTAATTTAGAGTGGCTGGTTCCGGGCTATGACAAACACGAACACCCCGGGGCGCCCGCCATTCCTTATAATACGCCTTATTACTTTTTGTTTATGGCTAATGGTTATAACGTCAACGGTCAACAAGATGCCTATCATTTAGATTTAAGTCACTACACTTTACCCCAAGATGTGAAAAAGAAAATAGCCATGAATGAACAAGACGGTTATACCATCACTTATTACGACCCTAAATTACATTTTGGTTTTGATGAATTGTTTGATGCTTTAAAAAATGAAGGTTGGCGGGAAGTTGTGAAAAACAACTTAGCCAAACAAAAACCGGACCCCATGCTGATTGTCCAAAAAGAAGGCGAAATCTTAGGTTGGACGGGACCCGTTTTTACTCAGCCAAGTGGTCGCGGCTATTTAGGCGGCATTGGTGTTCATCCCAAAACTCAAGGCCATGGTTTAGGAAAATCGCTCTTTTGTATGCTTTGTCAACGTTCAAAAGAAAACAATGCGAAATTTATGACGCTTTTTACGGGATCGGATAATAAGGCTCGGGAAATATACTTATATGCGGGAATGAAGTTAGTTCAGTCCTTTGCTGTTTTAAGGAAGGAGTTACATTAATGAAAACGTTTATGTCAATAGGGGCGCATATTGGTGATGCGGAATTAACAACCGGTTGTGTTTTAGCTCACCAAAGTTTAAAAGGTGATAAAATCATTACCGTGGCTTTAACGGCTGGTGAAAGAGGCAATCCTAAACACATGAGTGTTGCGGATTACCGTGTTCAAAAGGTGAACGAAGCCAACGAGTTTGCGAAAACTTTAAACGGTGAAGCAATTGTTCTTGATTATGTTGATGGGGAACTTCCGGATAATGATGAAGCACGAACAATCGTTGCTAATTTAATCAGAAAATATCGTCCTAATTATATATTTACCCATTGGGAAAATTCGATGCATAAAGATCATGCCACGGCGCATCGCATTGTTGTGGATGCAGCTTTTTGGGCAGCTTTGGATATGGGTGACAAAATCCAAGGATTACCACACTGGGCCCCCGTCTATTTTTCAGAAAATTGGGAAGACCGTGAAGGTTTTGAACCTTATTTGTATGTTAATTGTTCGGATGGGTATGAGCTTTGGAAGCAAGCCATTTCGAAGCATTGGTTCATTATGAACAGTTCTTCCTTCCGCTATTTTGATTATTATACTCATTTGAGTTTTGTTCGTGGGTGCTTATCTAAATATGCGCATGCCCAATGCTTCAACATTAAAAACTATCAAAAGTTTACAAAAATGGATGGCTTTTAATGCTTCTTCCTCGTTTTAAACAAAACGATACTTTGGGAATTATTTGCCCAGCGTCTTTGATGGATCCCAAAAGTCCAAGGTTAGCTTTGATGGAAGAACGTTTGCGCGGTTTGATCATTAATTTTAAATATAGCAAAAATTGTTTCGCAAGTTTTGGGTATTTAGCCGGAACCGATGAACTTCGGGTTAATGATCTTCATGAGATGTACTTGGATGATGAAGTAAATGCTATCCTTTGTTTAAAAGGCGGTTATGGATGTTCGCGTTTAGTTGATCAAATCAATTTTGATTTAATTAAAAAACATCCGAAATTATTAATCGGTTTTAGCGACATTACGGTGTTAATTAATGCCATTTATCAAGAAACAAAGCTACCAATGATGCATGGGGCGGTTGGCATTTATTTGGGAAGTCCGGCGTTTGATGTTGCTTCCTTAAAGGATTTCTCGCAAATGCTTTTCGCTTGTCAAAAAGGAAGAACATTAGAGAATCCTAATCACGATGCTAAAACCCTCGTATCCGGCCGAGCCGATGGCGTGTTAGTGGGCGGAAATTTAAGTTTAATCTCAACCCTGCAAGGAACTCCTTGGGAAATTGATTTTAAAAATAAAATTGTCTTTATTGAAGATGTCGATGAAGCCCCTTACCGAATTGACCGCTACCTGTCAAATTTAAGACTGGCATCGAAATTGCAAGAAGCGGCGGGTTTTATCCTAGGTTATTTTACGGGCTGTGATCCCAAAGACAATAACAGTTGGACAATTAAGGATATCATATCTCAGTATTTTAAAAATCTATACGTTCCTGTTGTTACAGACTTTGCCAGTGGCCACAATTATCCGTTTATTAATTTGCCAATTGGACTAAAGGTTCATTTAGATGCTGATGCAAAAACAATCAAAATTATGGAGGAATTATATGCAGCCAATTAAACGATTTTCCAATGAAGGAAACGTTACGTATTATCAAAGCAAAGAAGAAGTTTTAATACCTTCTGTTTATCAAGAAAAAGAAGCGGAACTACGAGGAATTTGGTTTTCGACCGTCAATAACATTGATATTCCGAAAATGGAATCAATTGCACAATACCAAACTTATTTAAATGGCGTGATTGCGAAAGTCAAAGAATATCACTTTAATACCATCGTCTTCCAAGTTCGTCCCACCAATGATGCGTGGTATCCATCTACCTTAAATCCTTGGACCAGTTTCATTACCGGCGAACAAGGTAGGGATCCGGGATTTGATGTTTTTGGATGGTTTGTGGATGAATGTAAAAAAGAAAAATTAAATGTTCACGCTTGGTTAAATCCTTATCGTGTTTGTTCGGTAAAACTTACCGATGTCAATCAAACCAAAGCCGAGTATTTAAACAGTTTGGCACCGAATAATTTCGCAAGATTACACCCTGAATTAGTCATTGAAACCGTTGAACATAAATTAATATTAGATCCGGCCAGTGAAATGGTGCGAGAGTTTGTTGCAGAATCAGCTTTAGAAATTGCCAAGAATTATGATGTGAAAGCCATTCATATGGATGATTATTTCTATCCTTATGAAGCCATTAAAGATGATTCGGAACAAACGAAGTTTTTAGCTTCGGGTTTCAAAACGCTTGGTGATTATCGTCGCCATAACGTTGATTTATTAATAAAATTAATGCACGAAAAACTTTTAACTTTAAATAAAAAAGTTGAGTTTGGAATTAGTCCGTTTGGCATATACCGTACGAATACTAAATGGTTCAAAGAACCGAATGAGTCGGCATGGGAACATGGTTCCGACAATCATTTTTCTTGTTACAATTGTTATGCGGGGTTATTTGCCGACATTTATTTATGGATGAAAGAGGGCTGGATTGATTACATCGTTCCGCAAGACTACTTTGATTTTGATTACTGGCGCAAAGATGTTAACGGTCAGCTTTATGAAGTTGTGAAATACGCCGATTTGGCGAAGTGGTGGTCATGGGCAGCGAAAGAAACACATGTTAAGTTATACATGGGCATGGGTTTATACCGTTATGCGAAAGAAGGAAACTGGAGCAACCCGGAAGAAATCATTAACCAACTTAAATACAATCACACCTTTGACAATATTTCTGGAGTTGTTTTTTTCACTTATAAGAATTTAGTGGGGGAAGATATTCCGGCTTTAAACGAGGCTAGAAGCCTACTTAAAAAATTATGGACGAAGCCAAGTTTAGACATATAATCAAAAACCTCGAATTTTCGAGGTTTTTTCTTTTTTTAAGTCTGGTAATTTTTGGATTTCACCTTGAAAACAAGCTGATTTCATAGTATAATGAATAGAAGTAAAATCGGTAAGAGTGGCTTATTCGAGTAAGGAGCAAAGCATGTATCGGATTTATCCCACAGTCAAGCAAATGCAAATTCATGAAGGTTTTTTTTACAAACAGCCAAATCAGTTAAAGGACCTCTTATTTTCCTTTAATCATCCTCATAAATCAGAATATTCCTTTTTGTTTAGGGCGTTTTCGGCTTTTGAGGAGGAAGAAAAAGCTGATGTTGATTTCTTATGGGATGACCACTTTCAAAGTGAAGCTTATGAAATAAAGGTTTTTGAAAAAAAGATTGTTGTGAAAACAGGTTCATTGAGCGGAGCTTTTTATGCAATGCAAACCCTTGGGCAAATGGTTAAGCAAACCTCGAAATTAGCTTGCTGCACCATCAATGATTTTCCAGATTTAAAAATTCGGGGCTTTATGCTTGACATAAGTCGAGATAAAGTACCAACTGTTGCCACTATCAAAGCATTAATAGACATGATGAGTCATTTAAAAATGAACCATTTCGAGTTATATGTGGAAGGATTTAGTTTTGGCTATCCATCCTTTGCAAAGTATCTTGAAGCAGATGGGTTTATTTCGGTGAATGAATATCAAGACATCGAAGCTTATGCAAAGGATCGCTTTATAGATCTTGTTCCAAACCAAAATGGTTTTGGGCATATGGCAAAATGGTTGGAAAAGGATGAATTTAAAGATCTCGCTGAAAAACCCGAGGGGATTTTTTTATGGGGAAGATGGCGAAAACCCAGCACCCTTAATCCTTTAGATCCGAGATCGTTGCAACTTGTCAAGACTTTATACCAAGATATGTTAAGTATTTCTTCGTCACCGTATTTCAATATGAATTTTGACGAACCATTTGAATTAGGTAAGGGAAAGTCCCAAGTAGCTTGTGAAGAACAAGGAATTGGGAATGTTTATTTAGATTTTGTTTTAAAGGCATATGATGAAATTAAGAAGTATCATAAAATTCCTTTAATGTGGGGGGATGTTTTAATTCATCATCCACAATTATTGCATCGTTTACCAAAAGATATGTTGTTTATTGATTGGGGTTATGATGGAAACTATCCTTTTTCGACTCATTTAAAAAAGCTGAGCGATTTAGGAATTAAATTTCTGGCGGCTCCGGGAACGACTTCATGGTGCAGTTATTTAGGTCGAAAAGAAGATTGGTTAGAGAACATTACCAACGCCTGCAATCAAGTTTTTGCTCTGCAAGGGGAAGGGGTTATTTTAACTGATTGGGGTGATTTTGGCCATTTGCAATTTCTACCGATTAGCTATGCCCCCCTTGTTTATTCGGGATTACTTAGCTGGCGCATTAAAGAAGGAACACAATTTTTATTAAGAGATTATTTGAATAAGTTTATTTTCGAAGATCAAGCCCATTTGGCAGCTGATGCCATCATCGATTTAGGTAACTACTATCACTACTTAAATGAATATCGTAGTAATGGAACGACCACTTTTCATAATTTTATGTGGGCAACGGCGGCCGTCTCCGAATCTAATCCCATTGAATACTTTATGCAAAGAACCAAACCCACCATTTTAGCCAAAGAAAAACACGAATTACTACAAACTTTTTTCACAATGCATCTTGATGCGTTAAAACAAACAAAGATGAAGAATAAAGAATTAATTGTTTCTGAAATGGAACAATCCGTTCAATTAGTTATGTTAATTCAATTTTTAAATCAAGCTTTTAACGAAGAGCTAACTAAGGATGAACGTTTGCATTACGTTGATAAAATACTAAACGCTCAAGATGCTTTTATCCAAAAGCAAAAAGAATTATGGCTGGTTCGAAATAAAAGTGGTGGTTTAAAATCAAGTTTAGAATATTTGGATAAATTTTTCTTATTCACAAAACAAACACAAAAATATTTGCAAAGAGGTGAAGCGTATGGCGCGTAATATTAAATTTCAACCAAAAGTTGTGAAAAGAGCAATTTTATTGCTTTTCATCGTTGTTTTTATTACTTTTTTCACAACTGTTATCGTTCAAAGTTATGATAAAAGCCATGTGCTTTCTCAGTCAAAAGCACCGGATGTCTTAATTCCGACTGGTGATTATGAAGACTTCTTGAAAATAAAGCAAGGGATTCCGGCCGATGCTTTGGATGATTATCCCCTTAACTTTTCAGCTTTATCTTTACCGGTTTTATCAAATAACATCGAAGTGTTAGGAACAACCGCGGTAAGTAATCATGCGGATGGTTTTGGTGCCATTGAAATTACCAACCATTTGAATCAAAAAGTTCAAGCCTATAAAACAACTGATGAAGGCTATGCCACATGGACCATTCCCGGTGTTCCGAGTGCCGGTTTGTATCATGTTTATCTGCGCTACTTTCCATTAACCGATGGTGGAGCACCGATTGAACGGGCTTTGTATGTTAATCAAGTTATTGATGCTACCGATCCTAATAAAGTTTACCAAACCCAATATTCTGATTTAGATAGTATAAAATTTGCCCGTTATTGGACAAATGCCGGACCAATTATTCAAGATACCACCGATAATGATATGAAACCAAGCCAAAAAGAAATATTGGATGTGGAAAGAACCGCCTTCATCCGCGATGAAACAGGTTATATTTTAGAGCCATACTTAATATATTTTCAAGCTGGTGACAATACCATTACTTTAAAATCGATTCGTGAATCAATGGCGATTGTGGCGATTGGGATAACTTCTTATGAAAAACAAATCCGTTATCAAGATTATGCCACCAATTATAATAATTTAGGATATACCGAAATTGTCACTTTAGATGAACCGATCCGAATTGAAGGAGAAGATGCCATTGAACGAACTTCTCCGACCCTTTATGCGATTGGCGATCGGACTGATCCCACCAATGTTCCCGTTGATACCGTTAAAATTAAACTCAACGCCATCGGTGGCAGTAAATGGACCGCCCCCGGCGATATGATTACTTGGGAAGTTGATTTAACAGATGAACCTTCCGGTCTATACTATATTAGTTTTCGAGCAAAACAAAACGTTTCCCGTGGCCTTTTTTCCACAAGACGCGTTTATATAAACAACGAAATTCCTTTTGAAGAAGCCAACAGTGCGCGTTTTTCTTACAGCAGCGATTTTAATATCGTGACGCTTGGTGACAGTGAAGAACCTTATGCTTTCTTTTTAGAAGGCGGAAAGAAGAACACGATTAGTTTAGAGTCCACTCTTGGTGAGTATGGTGTGCCGATTAGCCAAGTTCAAGGGGTCATTGATATGCTCAATGATTTATACCTTCGCATTATTGCCGTGACCGGCCTGAATCCCGACCCATTAATCAATTATTATTTGTATGGGGAAAATGCTCGTGTTGAAGGAACATTAGATACTTTTGAAGAAGCAGCCGATATCTTGGCTTTAGTTTCGGAAAATATTATTGGAATTTCGAAAGAAAAAAGCGATAAAATTGCCATTTTGGAAACCATGGAAATCCAGCTTCGCGATATGATTGAAAAACCGCGCTCTATTCAAGAACGCTTAAGCAGTTTTTCAAAAAACATTTCATCGTTAGGAACGTGGATTAGCGATGTTAAGCAACAAGCTTTAACCGTGGAATGCTTGTGGGTATCATCTTCTATCGATGATTTACCGCATGCCAACGCTAACTTCTTTAGTGGAGCTTGGTTTGGAATTCACAGTTTCTTTAAATCTTTCTTCTTTGATTATGAACAAATAGGCACAATGGCGGCGGTTGATACCGGAAAAGAAATTGAAGTTTGGTTTTTAACCAGTGAAACAACCGGTCGCGAACAAGCCAATTCGATCAGTACTTTAATCAGTAATACCTTTACTGAACAATATGGAATTAATGTGAAACTGAAAGTGGTTACCGCCGGCGTTTTATTACCATCAACTTTAGCGGGAACGGGTCCGGATATTGCCATTAACGTCGCCAACGGGTTACCGGTTAACTATGCGATGCGTAATGCGATTATGGATGTTTCCGGCTTTGAAGAGTTTTATGAAGTAACGGGTATTTGTTCCGCCAAGAATGCGGAAATGGGATTGTGTGATGCGAATACCGATTACAATGCCGGAAGAATCGATGATCCTGATGAACAATACTTGTTCTTTGATAGTGCAATGGTTCCATACGAATATAACGGTGGTTACTATGCGCTTCCAAATACGCAATCATTCTTAGTCATGTTTGTTCGCAATGATATTTTTGAAGCTCGCGGTTGGACGGTTCCGGAAACATGGCGGGAAGTTACCAGTTTAGTTACCGAACTTTCCATTTCCAATTTGCAATTTTATTTACCGGTTTCGGCATCAGGAGCAACCAGCGTTGTTAACCAAGTTTTTGCTTCTATGCTTTATCAAAAAGGTGGAACATTCTACCGTAACGACAATAAAGAATCCAATTTTGACAACGAAGCGGCCATGCTTGCTTTTGAAGAATGGTGCAAATATTATACCGATTATAGCTTTCCTTTAGCGGCTTCTTTCTTAAATCGTTTCCGTACCGGTGAAACGCCCATCGGCATTGCTAACTATGAATTATTTAACACTTTAACCGTGTTTGCACCGGAAATCTCCAACAAGTGGAGCTATGCTCCTCTTCCCGGAACTTACAATAATCAAAACCAATTGATTAATAACGGAGCGGCTTCTGGAAGCGCGATCGTGATGATGAAACAAGCCGAGGACAAAGAATCAGCTTGGGACTTTATGCGATGGTGGGTTTCTAAAGATACGCAAACAAGCTATGCTCGTGAACTAGAATCAATCCTGGGAGCAGCGGCAAGACATAATACGGCCAATGTTTTAGCTTTCAAGAACTTACCTTGGACAAGAGCCGAACAAACGGTATTGTTATCACAATGGGAAAACAGTGTTGGTGTTCCGGAAGTTCCCGGTGGTTATTACACGGGTCGAAACTTAGAGAATGCTTTCCGTGAAGTTGTAAATAACGATGCTAATCCAAGAGAAACCCTAACCGAATATGTCGCTTTAATTAATGCGGAAATTGCCAAGAAGCGCAAAGAATTTGGATTAGATTAAGGAGACGACCATGATGAATGAAAATCAAATTGCAACTCCGATAAAAAAACCATCGATTTGGGCTCGTTTCCGTGCTTGGCGTAATGAAAAAGCGATTGCCATCGACCATTGGAGTCGAAAAAAACCTTTCCGACGAAAAATGTATTTAAACCGTTCGTTGTATGCGATGATGGCTCCATATTTAATCATGTTTTTATGTTTTACCGTTGCCCCCGTCATCATGAGTTTCATGCTAGGGTTTACCTACTTTAACATGTTAGAAGCGCCAAGGTGGGTCGGATGGCAAAACTACATTGATTTATTTTTAAACGATCCGATTTTTATTACCGCTATTAAAAACACATTAATCATTGCGATAATCACCGGACCGCTTGGTTACATTATGGCGTTTGTGTTTGCCTGGTTAATTAATGAATTGCCGCAAAAACTAAGAGCGATCATCACGCTAGTGTTCTATGCTCCATCCATTGCCGGTGGTGCGATTACCATTTGGGCGCTCATTTTCGCAAGTGATATCTATGGTTATGCCAATGCTTATTTAACCGATTGGGGCATTATCACCGAACCGATCACTTGGTTACAAAACGCTGATTATATTTTACCGATTGTCATTGTTGTGCAACTATGGATGAGTTTGGGTGTCAACTTCCTGTCTTTGATTGCCGGTTTAAAAGGAATTGATCGCAATCAATATGAAGCTGGTGCCGTTGATGGCATTAAAAACCGTTGGCAGGAATTATGGTATATCACCTTGCCGAACATGAAATCAATCTTAATCTTTGCGGCCGTCATCCAAATCTCCGGAGCCCTCGGTGTTGGGGCCGTGACCACTTCCTTAGCCGGTTTTCCTTCAGTAGCTTATGCCGGTCATACCATCGTTAACCATTTGCAAGACTTTGGCTCCATTCGCTATGAAATGGGATATGCTTCCGCAATCGCGACGATTCTTTTCTTTTCAGCAATCCTTCTCAATCAATTAATTCGTAAAATTATTCGAAAGGTGGGTTCATAATGGCAAAAGTAAAAAAAGCAAAAACCGTTGAAGAACAAATCCTCACCTTAAAAGAAAAGCGCAATGCGAAAAAATCCAAAATGATTGATTCAAGGCCATTTGCGGAAATTGCTTCATTTAAAATTTTATATAAATCAAGAAAGAAAAAACGCGTCAATCGTTCGAAAGCAGGCGACGTTGTTTTATTCATTTTCCTGGCTTTAAGTGGTATTTTAAGTATTTTACCTTTACTGCTCATCATCAATAACGCTTTTAAACCGTTGGATGAAATCTTTCTTTATCCACCAAATTTCTTTGTTCGAAATCCAACCCTTGATAATTTTAGTGATTTAGGAGTGGTTTTAGGAACATCGTTAGTTCCTTTCTCTCGTTACTTCTTTAATACCATTTTAATTACGGTTATCGGAACGGTCGGTCATTTAATAATTGCTTCAATGTGTGCTTATCCGCTCGCAAAATACAAAGTACCGGGTGGAGGAATCATTATGGGTTTAGTTACTTATTCTTTAATGTTCCCTTCGGCGGTAACGGGCATTCCAAACTATATGATTTTAAACTGGTTTGGATTAATTGATACTTATTGGTCAATTATTTTACCGGTTATTGCTTCATCCTTAGGACTTTATTTAATGAGACAATTTATGATTCCGGTTCCTATGGAACTATTAGAATCAGCGAAAATTGATGGGGCGAGTGAATTTAAAATTTATTGGAAAGTGGTCATGCCCCTTGTGAAACCAGCATCGATTACCTTAGTTATTTTAAACTTTAAAGCCCTTTGGGCCGCTGATGGTTCCACCTATATTTACCGTGAAGATTATAAAATGTTAAGTTATGCTTTAAGTCAAATTGCCAGTGCTGGTCCGGCTCGTCAAGGAACCTTGGCGGCGGTCGCCCTCATTATGATTACTGTGCCAATTGTGATGTTCATCATTTCTCAAAGCAACATGATTGATACCATGGCGCATTCAGGAATGAAATAGGAGGCATAGCATGAAGAGATTTAATAAATATTTAATTTTATGCCTTCTATTGGCTTTTAGTATTATGATTCCCCAAACAAAAGCGGCGGTTGGCTATACTTATTCCCACAGTGGCGAACCTATTTATTCCACGGTCGGCCTAGCTCCCGCGGCGGGCGGAATTTATACCGTTATTAGTGATGCTTGGACCTCTCCAACCGGTGAAGCTCTTCAAGCCAGTCAATTTACCACCCCTCAAGATTTATTCATTTATACAAAATATGATCTTCAAGGCGTCGGAACGGATGTTATTTATATTGTTGATTCTGTTTCCAATCTACTGTTTGTTTTTGACGGCAATATGCGCTTTCAATATAAAGTGGCCAGTTATGAAATTTTGCCCGAAGACTTCACCGATGAAGAAGTTTTAAAAATGAAAACAGCGTTTGTGGACAACAACAAGAATATTAACTCGATTACCTTTACGGATTATTTGGCGAAGAAGAACATGACTTTGGTTGATTTTCGGGCCATTGAACAAATTCCTTATGCGATGCGAACCGCTGCCCAAAAGTTTTACATTACCCCCAATGCTTTAAGCGGAGTTTACCGTAATGTTCGTCCCGCTAAAAACCCCGATGGTACCATTATTCGGGGCGTCTTCCAAGATTTAATTTATTTGTCAGATAAAAACAACAATCAAATTGTTATTGTTGATGCCGATACCTATCAAGTTGTTCAAGTTGTATCCAGCCCAACGGATATCAGTTTTTCGGAAAAAATCTTTTTGCCGGTTAAACTGGTTACCGATGTTGCAGGAAGAATCTTTGTTATTTCCGAAGGCGTTTATGAAGGCATTATGCAAATGTCCTATGAAGGAACATTCAGTAGCTTTGTGGGCGTAAACTATGTGAGTCTATCGTTTTGGGAATTATTCTGGCGTCGTTTTATGACCGATGAACAACTTGCGCAAACCGAAACCATTTTAAATACTATCTTCACATCGCTGACGATTGATGATGAGGGCTTCATTTATGCAACTTCAAGGGCCGTTAATGATGTTGATGATACGGCGATGATTAAACGGATTAATCCATCCGGAAAAGACGTCCTAACGCGGAACGGTTATTCCGTCCCGAAAGGGGACTTAGTCTATATCCGAACGGGAGGGACAGTAGCTACCAGAGGACCATCGCGTTTTTCGGCCGTAACCGTTAATGATTATGGAGTTTACACCCTTGCTGATGAAAAATCAGGGCGATTATTCTCCTATGATGATGAAGGCAATTTACTTTACATTTCCGGTGGCCGAGGAAACGAACTTGACAATTTAAATACACCGGTTGCCATCCGTTATCAAGGCGATAATATTTTAGCTTTAGACAAAGAAAATCAATCCGTGCTTCGCTTTGAGCCGACCGATATTGCCTTGTCCATTAATAAAGCGGTTCGTTATCACTATACCGGTAATTTAATTGCTTCTTCTGAAGAATGGAAAAACGTTGTTGCCCAAAATCCTAATTATGAATATGCTTATGTCGGCATTGGCAAATCCCTTCTTAATGAAGGACGATATCTGGAAGCCATGAGTTATTTTCAAACCGGTTATAGCGTTGATTATTATTCAAAAGCTTATAAACTATATCGTGATAGTCAAGTAAATCGTTATTTCACGCCGGTCATGACCATTATTCTGATTGGCATTGGTGGCTTAATCGGTTATAAATTTTATCGAAAAATCCGTTTTGGAAAACATGAAGACGAAGGTGGTGAGGAATAATGAATGAGAATAATGTCATGAAACCTCGGACTACTAAGTTTGATTGGCAAAAAGTAAAACACTTTTTGAAGTTTGTCTATGAAGAATTTATTCGCTTTCCAACCTACATTTTGGTTCACCCTTTAAAAGGTTTTGATGCTTTCAAACGCGATAAGAAAGCCAAAATGTCCGTTTCGTTAATTTTTGTGGCCTTGTTAATTATCATGCAGATTCTCGAATTTCAATATACGGGTTTTGTCGTTAACCAACTTGATCTCAATGATTTGAATTCATTCCAAGAAATGGCTTCGGTCATCGTTCCGATTATTGCGGTCGTGGTCGGAAATTGGAGCATTACGACTCTTTTTGATGGCAAAGGCAAAATGAAAGAAATCTTCATGATGATTTGTTATTCGTTATTCCCATTAATTGTTTCAAAAATTGTCGGAATGCTTTTTTCCAATATAATCGTTGTGGAAGAAGCGGGTTTCTATGGTCTGATTATCAGTTTAGGATCCTTTTTAATGGGCTATATGATTTTCTTTGGGTTAATTTCGATTCATGAATATGGTTTGTTTAAATGTCTGCTTTCCATTGTTGGAACGTTATTAGCCGTCATGGTTTTGTTCTTTATTGCCATGTTAGGATTTGACTTGTTTCAAAAAATAATTGGTTTTGTTTATACGCTTTATCGTGAAATTGCTTTACGCTACTTATAGAAGGGAGGATTTATGAAGTTTTTAAAATTAAAAAACATTCTTGCTTTAAGCTTGATTTTGATTATTTCCATCTTCCTGCTAATCTTTTTTATTGGTGGGTTAAAAGCACAAGCCCTGCAGTCAAACAATTTAGAATTTGATTTAACGGGTTTTGTTGATTACTCACCTTATGATGGAACGGGTAATTACACCGTCGAATATAACAGTGCGGCGGAAGCCAATGCGGCAGTTGCCACCCTTCCCACCAGTAGCTATGTGAAAGTAATTAATGAAGCCGATGGTGTTTATACCGTGACTTTCAAATTAAATAAGGAACGCATTGTTGCGCAAAACAATAAATATACGATGTTCTTAAATGAAGACACCACGATTATCAGTGTGGCGGTCAACAGCGAGTGTACACCAACCGTCGAGCAAACCGAAGCTGGTTTTATCAATTATAAAAAATCAACTTGTAAAACCATTTTTAATACGGCCTTAGATACCGGCAACTCCACCGATATGAAATCCAATTTCATTTTATATTACATTGGGTCCAATGATAAATTAAGCGGAACCGGTTTTAATACTTACTCGAATAGTGTCTTATACAATGACTTATTGTATGGAACGATTAAACGTCATTACCAAATTAAATTTGATGTGGAAAACGGCGTGGAAATTTTATACGAAATTGGTGATTTTACCGTCATCAACAGTTTCTTCCCCGAAGATTTTAAACGAACGGATATGGAAGAATATTTTCGAGGAAACTTGCTTTTTTTAATCAATGCTTCCAAGGTTAATCAAAATGTTTATGAATACTCGGATTTAGCTTACACATGGAGTAAAGAATGTGCCGCATATCTTGAAGAAAAAGGGTTAGCGACCGTTACACCGATTTATGAAGGTGAGACTTTCACGGACGATGAGGGAAACCGCGTTCCTTCACGCTATAATTTAACCAACATTTTGGCAAGAGATGAGCAAGACCGCGTTTTAAACAAACTTAAAATGCAAGCCGGAGTTGATTATAATGCCACTGACTTTGGTGAAGAAGGGGCGTCTCCTTGTACTGCTAACCCCTTCTCTAACAGTTACATGCTAGCCAATATGTTTGGCAGTTACTACTCATTAGTCAATACCGATGGCGCAACGAACAATCCGGTTACTTACAATACCAACTATTACTTGAATGTTCAAAACAGTTCACCGACTTTCAATTTGAAAGCCAACAGTACAATTCCATTGCAAAAGCTGTTTGAATACATGTACAAAACGGACCAAGCCTCCGACCGTAATTATTTCTACATTAATACCCAAAATATTGCGATTACGGAAGCCAATGTTGATCAATATCCCGGTTATGAAGTTGGTCAAACTTACATCAAAAAAATCCCGGTTTTGTATGATGAAAACCCATATGATGAAGTTGCTGGGGTGGAAGTTCCCGTTGGTGGTTATCAAGCCAAGGATGAATTAGGTCATTACTTGTATGACGAAGACAACAAACCGATTCAAGAGGTCTTTAAAAAAGAATATGCCGATGTGCAAAACGACCTCTATGGAAATGTTGTTGAAAGCAACTCGCCGGTTTTCCAAATTGCTTTACGCTTTGTCTTAAGCGATCAAGGCCTCGAATCAACCATTCTTAACAATTCCTTACGCGAAGGCAAAGGTTCTGATTACCAAGAGGATGGTAAGTTTACCAAATATTCCCATGATTGTTATTTAGGAACCATCGATGTTCTTCCTTATTTCACTTCTAACAACAGTTTAACAAGTGAAGGTCAAATCATCCTGCCCGACGGTAGTGGGGCCATTATGCAATTTAATAGCCCGAAAGATGAATTAGGTTACACGGCTTATGCCAAGAGCATCTATGGTAACGATCAAGCCTTTACCTTTAGGACGGCAACGGAAACCATGGAAAATAAAAAAATGATGTTTTCCATGTATGGTTTCTTAGATAAGACTTCCAAAAAAGGCGTCTTGGCGATTGCCGATCAAGGGGCTAATCAAACCTCCATTTATGCCAATTTCAAACGGGCCGATGTTGCTTCCACAATGAACATTGCCAATTTCAAAGCCATCTTCCGGGAGCAAGAAACCGTTTATGCCGGGACGGCCCAAACCCCATTCTTAAAGTGGTCAAAGGAATTTATTAATAATGATTTAAAATATCTTTACCAATTTTTATTGCCGAATGAATTTATCGGCAATGACGGTAAAATCCAATATGTTTCTCTTGCCAATAAATATCGTGATTACTTGATTGCGAAATACGGTTTAGTACCTAAAGATATGACGAATGATAATGTTGTCAACCTGAATTTCTTAGGGGCTTTTGAAAAAAGAGAAATTGCCTTGGGATTTGTTTATAACGACGAAAAAAGCTTAACAACCTTTAAACAAGCCAGAGAAATTGTCGATGATTTGATGCAAGAAGGCGTATCTTCACTTAGTGTTGTTTATACCGCTTGGACGAATGACGAAATGGAACCGGCCGCAACCAGTAGCGTAAAAGCTTCAGGAATCTTAGGCAGGGACCGTGGTTTTCGGTCTTTCAATGAATATCTAAAGGACAACAATATTAATCTCTACCCGCAAGTCAATATTACCAGCAATAAAGGCTATGATTTCTTGTTAGGCAACCTTCGTTATACCGCCAAGAGCATTGGCAGTACCTATGCTTCCCACCGCGCTTATGTTTTAGCAACCGGCGCACCGAACACGACCATTGAGCCTATTTCGATGTTATCACCGAAATTTTATGAAAGTTTAGCACGCAAGTTCTTTAATTCGTATGATCGCTTTAACATCGATGGCGCTTTCTTTAGTGACATTGGTAATATGCGTTTAGGTGATTATGGAACGAAAAACAGCATTTTCGCGGAAAATGGCATGAGTTATCAAATTAATACGATGGAATATTTAGCTTCGGAAATGGATAATGTCATGTTATCGGCACCATTTGATTATGCTTTAAAATATGCTACTTTTGCGGTTGATGTTCCATTAGAATCTTCTTTATTAGGTTATTATGATTACTCGATTCCTTTCTATCAATTAGTAGTCAGTGGCTTGTTTGATTATGCCGGACCGGCTGTCAATAACGATAGTGAACGTTCGATGAAATGGTATTTGCTGAAAGCTTTGGAAACCGGTTCCAATTTGAATTTTATGATTTCTTATGAAGACACAAGGAATTTGCTTGATACCAATTACACGATGTATTACAATGCTTATTATGCTAATTGGAAGAGCAATATTCTTTATATGAATGAGATTCTTAATCAAGCCAAAATCCATTATAATGCCATCTTAGTTGGCCATAAAATCTTACAAGATAATGTTTACCAAGTCGAATACAGTAACGGAGCTATTTTAGTAATCAACTATAATAATACGATTTACTACGATGCCTTAAATGGTTTCTCCGTTCGTCCAAATTGGTTTACAATCGTACAGGAGGGGATGTAAATGCACAAAAGCCATGCGATAAAACGATCATTTGCATCTATCGGAACATTTCTTAATCGAGTGATGAACAAACTCAGCCAATGGCGCTATGACTTCATGCAAACTAAATCAATGCTCTTCTTAAAGAAAATCTTTGGGTTCATTCCTAATTTGTTAGCAAACAAAATTAGTTATCGCAAACGTCAAGCGTTGTGGGGGTTTGCCTTTGTTCTTCCGCTCATTATCGGTTTTATTTACTTTTTCTTGTTACCATTCTTAGTAACCATTATTTATAGTTTTTCCCGAGTTGAGAACTTAGGAATCAATTCTTCAACGGGACAGCACATCGGGATTATTTCGGAATGGATTGGGTTTGATAATTTTACCTATATTTTGAATGAACATTCTACTTTTAGGCAAACTTTAACCGATTCGTTTATCAGTACTTTCTTTAATGTTCCGATGATTTTAATTTTTAGTTTAATTATTGCGGTAGTTCTAAATTCAAAGTTTAAAGGTCGTTCCTTTGTGCGCGCGGTCTTCTTCATGCCGGTTATTTTTAACTCGCAAGCAGTTGATGCGGCCATGCAAACAGGAGCGCAACTCGCAGCCGCTATGGAAAGTGCTACCGCCGATATTTTTGCGCAAATGTTTAATTTCCAAGATTTCTTAATCAATTCCAGTATTCCTTTAAACGCCGTGACTTTCTTGGGAACCACCACTGATCAAATCTATGACATTATTTCCTATTCCGGCGTTCAAATCTTAATTTTCTTAGCGGGAATTCAATCAGTTCCAAAGCACTTGTATGAAGCGGCGAAAATTGAAGGAGCTACTCAATACGAAATCTTTTGGAAAATAACTTTCCCAATGGTTTCCCCTCTGATGCTAACGGCGGGAGTTTATACCGTCGTTGATAGTTTGCTAAGGTCGCCATTAATTGATATGATTAATGTCTTTGCGACGGCGGGGGTCCGCAAATTAATCAATGGTTTAGGTGATGTATCTTATTATGGCATTCATGCCTCCATGTCGTTGTTATTCTGCATTTCCTCGATTATCATCATTGCCATTTGGTTATTTGCCTTATCGAAGCTGGTGTTCTATTATGATGAATAACGACAACAAACAACCAACCTCCATGAGCTTTAAACAAAAAATGCAGATCATTAAAGCTGATTTAAAGAACCCAACCAATATCAAAGTCCGAAGTCGCAAAGCCTTGGCCATTACCGGTAGCGCGTTACGAACCTTCTTATTAGTTGGTTTAATCTTCGTTATATTATTACCTTTATTCCAAAAGTTTTCCTTTGCTCTTCGTCACCCGATGGATATAACCAATCCGCAAGTTATTTGGATTCCCGAAACATTTAGTAACATCAATTTTCAAATAGCTTATCAATTACTGGATTTTGGCAATACCATCTGGAATACGCTGATTTTATCGGCAGTGTCGATGATTATCCAAGTGATGGCAACGGCCATCGCCGGGTATGCTTTTGCGCGCTTAAAGTTTAAAGGCAGCAATATTCTCTTTTACATCGTTCTCTTTACTTTAGTTGTGCCAAATGAAACGTTGCACATTTCCCGAGTCCTGTTTTTCACAAACTCGACGTTCTTAGGAATTCGTTTAATTGGGAATGTGTTTTCTATGTTCATTATCGCCGCTTTTGGAATGGGAATTCGTTCGGCTATTTTCATTTATCTATTCCGACAATTTTTTAAAGGTTTACCAACCGAACTAGAAGAATCCGCACAAGTTGACGGCGCCGGCGTTTTTAGAACATTCTGGAGTGTCATGCTTCCTAATGCAAGAGGAGCAATTGTGACGGTTGGGTTGTTTGCCTTTGTATGGCAATGGAATGATTATTATTTTGCCAGCTTGTTTCAATATTCAGCCAATAATTTTGCGGTTTTTTCCACAAAATTAGCGGGTGGAACCGATCAATTATTTACCGTCTTGTCGGGTTGGGTGGCTCGGGGCGATTCCTTCTTCCAAGACTTAACGGATGAAACAGTGCGTCAAAACACTTTATTCTATGGTTTAGTTGCGAATACGGCGGCATTACTCATGATGCTTCCGTTATTAATCGGTTATTTCTTTGTTCAGAAATTATTTGTAGAAAGCATAGAAAGAACCGGCATCGTCGGTTAAACAGATGTCACGGTTTTTACCGTGACATCTTTTTTTGAAAGGAATTTAAGATGGGTATCTCGCAATTATCAAATCGACAATTAGTTGGCCAAATGCTCTGCTTTGCTTTTTTAGGGACGGATTATGATACCCAATTAAAAGCTTTTGTGGAAGAAATGGAACTTGGCGGTGTCATCTATTTTGCTCGCAACATTAAAAATGTTAATCAAGTCTTTCATTTGAATAAGCGATTGCAACAAACCTCGAAGATTCCTTTATTCATTGGTCTTGACCAAGAGGGAGGAATGGTTCAAAGAATCACCGAAGGAATCACTCCCCTTCCTGGAGCCATGACGCTAGCGGCCACCGACCAAAAACAAATCGAAGCGATTACTAAAGTGGTGGGACAAAACTTAAAGAGTTTAGGGTTCAATTTAAACTTTGCACCAGTCGGCGATATCAATAATAATCAAAATAACCCGGTCATTAATTCTCGCTCCTATGGGGATGATCCCGTAAAAGTTGCTACCATGGCGACCAAAGCTTATAAAGGCTTTCAAAGCAGCGGCATAATTCCGACCATCAAACATTTTCCTGGCCATGGCAACACCAGTGTCGATTCGCACATTGGTTTACCGCGCGTCTTTTCTTCCCAAGCAGAAGTCTGGAAAACCGAATTAGTTCCTTTTAAAAAAGCAATTGATCAGGGCATTGACGGAGTCATGATTTCTCACATTATCTTTGAGGCTTTTGATCAAATTTATCCCGCTTCATTATCCAAAGCAATTATTACGGATTTATTAAAAAACCAATTAAAATTTAACGGCTTGATTGTTACGGATTCCCTAACCATGGGAGCCATCCACAATTCTTTTGACCTTGATACGGTTTTAATTAACGGAGTCAATGCCGGAAATGATCTTTTGATTTTTTGTGGCAAAGCGGATTTAGAAGAACAAAAAATGATTTTTAATCGTTTTGTTGAACTTCTTGATTTAGGGAAAATTTCCCAAGACCGCGTCCAAGAATCCGTTGCGAAAATGCTTAAATTAAAAGAAAAATATGCTCATCCTTTGTTTGATCTTAATGATATGAAACCTGATGGACTTTTATCTGATCAACTTTATGAACAAGCGGTCACTAAGGTTTATAATCAAGGGTGGCTACCACTAAAACCTAACGAAGACGTCTTGATTTTGTTTCCGGAAATAAAACTGGCTTCGCTTGTGGATAATGAACACCAAACCTATGTATCCTTAAAAACCTATTTTGATAAACCTGAGATTACTTATAATTTCACATTAAGCAATCAATCCTTGATTGAAGAACAAGTAAAAAAATATTCCAAAATTATCATGTGTACTTATAATGTTGCGAATGATGATTTCCAAACGAAATTATGGGCGTCTTTACCAAAGATGAAAACCTTGGTTATTGCCATGCGTTCGCCCTATGATGTCATTCATTTACATAATGTAAAACATTATGTATGCCTATATGAGTTAACACCGAAGTCTCTTTGGGCTTGTGCCAAGGCTTTGCGTGGTGAAATACCGTTTAATACCACAGTTCCTGTCAAATTGAAGAGGTGATTAACTATTATTAATCAAGAAGTATTTTTGCATACATGATAAAGGTATGACAAAAAACCCTCAAGATCTGGATTTTTTTAAGGGAGATTCGATGCGATATTAAGTTTACAAATAATTATCGCCGAATAATTATTTTAGCAGAGCAGAATCGAATACATTGTTTGGAGACTTTTCCAGAGCGAATATGGTGTTAACGAGTTTTCTTGCCACATGGGACAAAGCGACGTTGTGCGCTTTTCCCTCGTTTCTCTTCTTCCAATAGAAGTCAGAAATCTGAGGATTATGAACGTAAAATGTTTCCGCCACCCGCATAATGGCCGCTCTTAAATACGATGATCCGTGCTTGACCATTTTACCAGAGCCCTGTGAGATTCCAGATTGCGACTGACTCGGGTCAAGACCAGCAAAGGCCAGCAGTTGATGAGAAGAGGCGAACCTTGAGAAATTGCCTATTTCCGACGCAATAATGGCTGCCGAGTCAAGTCCAACCCCGCGAATGGTATGAACTTTGTAAGCAAGGCTCTGGTATTTCTCAATGATTTTCTTTTTCAAATCTTCGATCTGAACATTTAAAGAGTGGTAAAGAGCAAGAATAGCATCCAGCTCATAATTTAAGACCTCATCCGTTTTACCGATTGAATTTGAAGCTAGGTCTTTAAGAGCTGAGAATCTTTGATAGGAAATAGTGTGCTTTAGTTTGGATTTCATTTTATTGTAAGAATCGATCGAAAGATTGGAAATACGTTTAGGGTTCTTGTACGTGGATAGCAAATAAAAAGCGGTTTTATTGAACTTGTTTTCAAAGAAAGGCTTAAATTCCGGAAAGATCAAGTCAAGAATAACCGTCATCTTGTTTAAGTACCTGGTTCTTTCCGTGATCAAACTTTCTTTAAATCGGCATAGTGACTTTAGATTATAAATGTGATAGAATTTATTTGGATAGGGTTTGTAATCGACAGTCATAAGATATCTAGCGATCATGGAAGCATCTTTCTTATCGGTTTTGGTTCGTCTGAGTGAAAAAGTGGAAATGAACTTATGAACCAATAAAGGATTAAATTCCATGTAAGTAAAATTATTTTCTTCCAGAAATAGTTTTAGATTCAAATGATAATGGCCAGTCGATTCAAATCCTATTTTAATTTGTCCTTTGGGTTTTAAACCCTTAAGGACAAAAAGCAAGAGATTAAATCCCTCCTTGTCATTTTTAAAGGAAAATGAATCTTTGATAACCCGACCGTTATCATCGGCGATGAAACAGTCGTGTTTGAATTTGGCAATATCGATGCCAACAAAAAAAGTCAATTTTGACACCTCCTAAAAATAAAAATATGGGCACTGTTCTAAACGCGCAGTAAACTCTTCTTTCAAGTATTCACGTTTCTCATGAAAGCTCTAGGATTCTAGGCTTAATTAACCTGATTAACATTCGAAAAAAGACTGCGGTAATAATCACCTCGAAAAGGTCTAGAGTAAACTAGCCTTAGGAACACAGAAAAAGATCCACAGTGCTATTTTATTATAACATCCGGAAAGCCCGGATGAAATAACCA
>JBFXGS010000010.1:0-21707 GCA_050177775.1 Bacilli bacterium
CATGAATTACTGGAAGCAAGCGAAGTCGAACTTACCAGGAAGGAATGGTACGACTTGTATTTGTCAGTCAATCGACTTTTGCCTTGATTTCCAAAGCACCTAAATGGTGCTTTTGCACCTAAATGGTGCTTTTTTTTATTGGAAAATTGATGAAAAAAGCTGTGTAATTAATTGTTGAAAAAAACGAGAAAAAGGTGTATAATCTATTGTCATTTGGCCTTTATGGTCAAGTAGGAGAATTATTTAGTATGCTTACGACGCTAGTCATTTCGATATTAACTGTTATCTTATTAGTTCTTGCGATTATCTTAAAACCAAGCCTTCACTTTAAACATTTTCATGTTGAAACCTTTTGGGTGGTGGCGGTCTTGGGGGTTTCGTTATTACTAGCTTTTGGCCGCATTTCCCTAACCGAAATCAAAAACGGAATCACGGTTAATAATTCCATCAATCCTTTAAAAATTCTCATTCTCTTTTTGTCGATGACGATATTATCCGTAATCCTTGATGAACTTGGTTTTTTTAAGAAACTGGCTTACTTAGCTTTAAAAAAGGCCAAGGGCAAGCAAATGCGGATTTTCATGTATCTTTACATCACCGTTTCGGTTTTAACGATATTCACTTCCAATGATATTATTATTCTAACCTTTACGCCGTTTATTTGTTATTTTTCCAAGAATGCGAAAATAAATCCCCTTCCTTATTTAATCAGTGAATTTGTGGCGGCTAATACTTGGAGCATGATGCTGGTCATTGGTAATCCGACAAATATCTATCTTGCATCTTCTTATGGCATTGATTTCTTAGCCTATTTTCAAATCATGTTTTTCCCAACCGTCGCATCATCCTTAATGGCGTTAGGAATTCTTCTTCTTATTTTCAAAAAGCAATTAACGAATAAAGTTTTGGAAACAAGTGAATATGAATATGAATTAGAAAATCCTTTACTTGTTTTTATCATTCTCTTCCACTTAATTGGCTGTATGGTTTTACTGGCCATCTCCTCTTATTTCGGTTGGGAAATGTGGATTATTAGTTTTGCTTTTTGTTTAAGTGCATTAGTTGTTATTTTGGTTTATGAGTTATTGTTTATTTCCAAAAAACCAAAACTAATTTTTGATAGCTTAAAAAGAACGCCTTGGAGTTTGGTTCCATTTGTGGTCTCAATGTTTGCCTTTGTGTTAGCATTAAATAAAGATGGAATTACTCTTTTCCTTTCCCATTTACTTGACAAGATTGATCCGATTATGGGATTTGGTTTAACTTCCTTCTTTTCGGCGAATATTATCAATAATATTCCGATGACGATTCTTTATTCGAATATCTTGGAATCGGTTGTGCCCATTTCGCAAACTCCCGCTTTATATGCTTCCGTCATTGGTTCAAATATCGGCGCATATTTAACACCGATTGGGGCATTAGCCGGAATCATGTGGATGCAAATCTTAAAAAAGCAAGAAATTGACTTTAGTTTTCCTAAATTTGTTAAATATGGTTCCTTAATTTCGATTCCGACAATTATTATTGCTCTCTTATTTTTGATGTGGCAATTTTAAAAAGCACCTTCCCAAGTGTGCTTTTTTTATGAGAAGGTTAGCGTTTCTATTTGTAATTAGGGCTAAATTATGGTAAAATAAGCAAGCAAAGGAGACGGCCATGAGCATACTGGAAATAAAAGACTTAAAATTTAGTTATGGCGAGAAGAACTTATTTAATAGTTTGCAATTGCGCCTCTTTGTGAATGACCACTTAGGATTGATTGGAGCCAATGGGGTCGGTAAAACCACCTTAATGAACTTAATGTCACATCGCCTTGATCCCGATGAAGGAAAAGTCATTTGGGAAGATGATGTCAGTTATTCCTATCTTGATCAACATTTGCAAGTAAAACCGTCATTGACAATTTCCCAATATTTATATGCGGTTTACCAAGATTTATTTGATTTAGAAAAGCAGATGAACCAATACTATGAGAACTTAACCCATGCCGATCCTTCCCTGTATGATAAAATCCTAAAAAGTGCGGAATACCTTCAAACGACATTAGAAGAAAAAGGGTTTTATTTGATTAAGTCCAAAATAGCCAATGTTTTAAACGGTTTAGGAATTAATTATGATGAAAATTGGCCGATGATGAATCTTAGCAGTGGCCAACGCGTCAAAGTCTTTCTTGCGAAGATGCTCCTTGAAGAAAAAGATGTTTTGTTGCTGGATGAACCAACCAACTTTTTAGATAGCATTCATGTCGAGTGGCTGGCCAAGTATTTAAATAGTTATAAAAAAGCGTTTGTGGTTATTTCTCATAATCTTGATTTCATCAATGCGATTGCGAATGTGATTGTGGAAATCGAAAACAAAAAAGTTGAAGTTTATAAAGGCAATTATCAATCTTATTTGCTGCAAAAAAAGTTGCGGGATGACCTTTATAAGAACCAATATGAAGCGCAACAAAAATACATAAAAACCACCCAGGATTTTATTGACAAAAATATCGTTCGCGCTTCAACAACCAAGCGAGCGCAAAGCCGACGTAAAACCTTGGAAAAGCTCGAAGTACTAGAAAAACCGCTATCCGTTAAGAAAATCACCTTTTTGTTTCCCTTTACCAATGGTTATAATATGGAAGCAATAACCACTAAAAAATTAACCATCGGTTATGCCCATCCTTTGCTTTCGCCTCTTTCTATGAAAATCCGCTATGGCGAAAAAGTCGCCATTGTGGGAAAAAACGGGGTTGGGAAAACTACTTTCTTAAAAACCATTTTAGGTCAAATTCCCAGTTTAAGTGGGGAGTTTTGGCTTAACCCTCTTAATAAAATCACTTATTATTCACAAGAATTAGTGAGCGATAAAACCAAGACCGCGGTTGAATACATCCAAGACGATTACCCATTAATGGATAATGGCATGATTCGGGATTTACTTGGGCAATATGGAATCACCGGCGAACTCGCGGTAAAATCATTGGATAAATTGTCCGGTGGTGAACAAACCAAAGTTCGGTTTGCAAAGCTTAGTTTGGAAAAATCCAATTTGTTAATTCTTGATGAACCGACCAACCATTTAGATCGTCAAGCCAAAGAAAGCTTATTCAAAGCGTTGGCTGAATACCCGGGTACGGTTTTACTCGTGACCCACGAACAAACTTTTTACCGCAATTTAAAAATGAAAGAGATTATCTTTAGTTAGGATTAATATGAATATACGCAATATTGCCATTATTGCCCATGTTGACCATGGGAAAACCACCTTAGTTGACCAATTACTTAAAAAATCACAAACATTGGCGGCTCGTGAACAAATCGAAGAACGTGCCATGGATAGTAATGATATCGAACGAGAACGAGGCATTACCATTCTTTCCAAAAATACCGCCATTAATTATCAAGATTATAAAATTAACATTCTCGATACCCCCGGCCATGCCGATTTCTCCGGTGAAGTTGAAAGAATCATGCGAATGGTGGACGGGGTTCTTTTAGTCGTAGATGCCGTGGAAGGAACAATGCCCCAAACCCGCTTTGTTTTAAAAAAAGCTTTAGAATCAAATTTAAAGCCGATTGTCGTTATTAACAAAGTTGATCGTACGGCCGCACGACCGCATGAAGTTGTCGATATGGTTTTGGATTTATTTATTGAACTGGGCGCCAGTGATTATCAAGCGGATTTTAAAGTGGTATATTGCAGTGCCACTCATGGAACTTCCAGTTTATCACCGGAATTATCAACTCAAAAAGAAACCATGGATCCATTATTTCAAATGATTATTTCGGAGATTCCGGAGCCAAAAGTTTCCATCGCAGGACCTTTGCAATTTCAAGGAACCTTACTTGATTATAATGAATACGTCGGTCGAATGGCCATAGGTCGAATCGCCAGAGGGTCAATCAAACAAAATCAAATTGTAACTTGTCTTCGTAATGATGGTTCGAGCAAACCATTTCGCATCCAAAAATTATTTGGTTTTTTAGGTTTACATAAACTAGAGATTGCGGAAGCTTTTGCTGGTGATATTATTGCCATTAGTGGTTTACCGGATATCAATGTCGGCGAAACCGTATGTGAAGTGGGGTTTGAAGAAGCCCTTCCGCCCATTAAGATTAGTGAGCCAACGGTCGAAATGTATTTTAGCACCAATTCTTCACCTTTTTCCGGTTTAGAAGGTAAGTTTGTTACCTCCACCAAAATTGATGAACGCTTGTACCGAGAAGTGCAAAAAGACGTTAGTTTACGAGTTAAGCGGGTTGGTGCCGGTGAAGAATGGGTGGTTTCCGGACGTGGCGAGTTACATTTAGGAATCTTAATTGAAAACATGCGCCGCGAAGGCTATGAATTCCAAGTGGCTCGACCAAAACCCATTATCAAAGAAATCAATAATATTAAATGTGAACCGTTTGAATATACGCAAATTGATTGTCCCAATGATACGGTTGGTGGTGTCATTGATTTAATGGGAAGACGTGGGGGAATTTTGGAATCAATGGATAACAATCCCTCGCAAACTCGCCTTATTTATACGGTTCCTTCTCGAGGGTTAATCGGTTTAACTACCGACTTTTTAACGGTTACCAAAGGTTATGGTACTTTATCCCATATCTTCTTAGAATATCGTCCCATGGAATCTTTTTCATCGGGAAACCGAAAACTCGGAGTTTTAGTGGCAACTGACGAAGGCAAAACCACCGCTTATGGTATTGGCCAAATTGAAGACCGGGGTGTTTTGTTTATTGAGCCCAACACCGAAGTTTATGAAGGCCAAATTGTTGGTGAATGTAACAAAGAAGACGATTTAGCCGTCAATGTTGTGAAAGCCAAACAACAAACCAACATGCGTTCTTCCAACAAGGATTTTACGGTCGTGTTAAAACGCCCGAAAGTTTTAAGTTTGGAAGCTTGCTTAGAATACATCAATGATGATGAACTTGTGGAAATAACGCCACGATCCATCCGATTAAGGAAAAAAATCTTAAACACCAATGAAAGAAAAAAAAATGACAGCCGAAAGGATCGCCAATGAAAAAACTGAGTATTTTATTTATTGTCCTTTTTACTATTTTACTTGGCGGATGCACCAATAGTGCTCATCCAACTGCCGATATTATTGTTTCTGAACAAGCAATCAATTTAAATATCAACCAAACTTATAATATTGATGCCGAAGTAATTTATGCGGAATCATCATTATCTTTAGGTTACAAAACCTCGAATAAGCAAGTCGCGACCGTTTCTAATGATGGCCTCATAACGGCATTAACGGAAGGGGTTGCGGAAATAACCATTTTCTTAACCAAATATACCCAAACCAAAACGGTGATGACCGTTAATGTTTTAGGAAATAGTAATATTTCCACAATCAATATTTTCACATTAAATGATTTTCATGGAGCTGTGTTTTTAGATGATGATGAAGCGGGTTTTTCCCGAATTGGTAAATATTTAATTGATCAAAAAACGAATTATCCTAATCAAACGGTGATTTTATCGGCTGGTGACATGTTTCAAGGTTCGGCTGTGTCCAGTTTAACTCGTGGCGATGTTGTGATAGACATTATGAATGCGATTGGCTTTGATGCGATGACGATTGGGAATCATGAATTTGACTGGGGTATTGATGGCATTACCCGCTTTATTGACGATAACAATGACAATAATGAAGCAAACTTTCCTTTGTTGGGAGCCAATATTTTCCAAATCTCGCGAAATGATTTAGCCCAGTGGGCCCATCCTTATACGGTAATTACCAGAGGAAATTTAAGAATTGGCATTATTGGTTTACTTGGTGAATCTCAAAAAGGTGATATTTTAGCGTCAATCGTCAGTGATTATCAATTTACCAATAAAATGGAAGCTATTTCCAAATATGCGAAAATATTGCGTACCGATGAAGATTGTGACATTGTCATTGCTTCTATCCACGATGATTCCAGCAATATTAATTCACAAATTGCCAATTTAACCGGCGAATATAAAGTTGATGCTGTTATCAATGGTCATACCCATCGTTATTATGCCGGTGAAGAAGCTAGAACCGATGGAGCTCCGCTTCCTTTTGTCCAATCGGGAGATAATGGTCGCTACATTGGAAAAATCACTTTAACCCTTAACCCGACTACGAAAGAAGTAATCGATGTTAGTGCGGAAAATATTCGTACGGAAACCAATTGCACAACCGAAAGCCCATTAATAAATGATTTAATCAATCAATATCCCGAAGAAATAGCTCTTGCCGGTGAAGTTCTTGGGACTGCTGGGCAAGACATTTATAAAGAAGAAACGGTTACTTGGGCAGCCACGGCGCTTATTTCCAATCCTTCCACCCAAGTGGGTGTCATTAATTCCGGGGGAATTCGTTCAGGGGCTTTTCCCATCTATCAGAATAGTACCGTAACGTTTGGGAGCATTTTTAAAATCATGCCTTTTGAAAACAAAGTAATTACTTTAGAATTAACCGGAGCCCAGTTAATCAGTTTATTAAGTTCAGGACTTCGTTTTAGTCGTAATGTTGATACTTCCAATCAAACGATTAATGGTGCATCCATTGTCTACCATCAAACTTATCAAGTTGTAACCATCGACTTTGTTTTTGAAGGATATGAATATTATTTCTCTTCAGGAAGCAATATTGTTCGTTCCGATGATTTGTTCAGAGATTATTTAGTCCAAAAAGTAAAAGATTCGGTTTTAGAAACCGGAAAATGGTATTTAGAATAAAAGAAGATCCGACTTAAGTCGGATCATTTTTTATCGATCGGTTCCCATAAAGAATAAGGCTACTGTTCCGGGACCGGAGTGGGTGCCAATGATGGCTCCAATATCACCAATGACAATATTTGTTTGTGGGAATTTTGTTAAGATGAGGGTTTTTAAATAATTGGCATCGTCAAGGGCATCGCCATGACTAATAAAAATCGTTTGTTCATTCGGTTTTGTTCCTGTTTCCAAAAGGCGGTGGAATAATTCGTCAAGCGCTTTATGTTTGCCAATGGCTTTTTTTACCGGAACAAGCCGTCCTTCATTATCAACATGTAAAATCGGTTTTATTTTTAATAAGCGGCCAATGAAAGCCGTGCTTCCCGATAACCTTCCCCCGCGTCTTAAAAAATCAAGGTCATCAACAATGAACCAATGGCAAAGATGCAAGTAATTATCTTTGAGCCATTGCTCCAATTCGAAAATGGTTTTTCCGTTTTTTTGCTCTAATAAAGCCAGATAAACCAGTAAGCCTTCCCCCATGGAAGCGGATTTGGAATCAAAAATTACTAAATTTCGTTTGGGGTATTTTTCATCGAGAGTCTGTTTTGCGATGTTTAGGGAATTGAACCCACCAGTTAAAGCGGAAGAAAAATTAATTACTAAAACGTCAAGACCTTTGGAAAGGAATTTTTCGATAAACTCTTCATATTGATTGGCGTTGATTTGGGAGGTTGTTGCCATTTGTCCTTGTCTTAACTTTGCATAAAATTCGGACGGGTTATAGTTAGGGTTTTTTATATCAATTTGAAATTCTTGTCCTTCGATTTGGTAAAGCATGGGGATGACTTCTAAATCAAACTCCTTAATGATGTTAAGAGGAAGATCACAAGTTGCATCGGTTATAATTACATATTCAGCCATTTTAAACTCCTTTTTGTTTAATTATATCGGTTTTTCTTACTAAAAGCAAAGTAAATGCTTCTCAAAAGAGTGTCATTTCGGTGAAAATTGTCACTTTTTTTATTTTCTTGTCCGTAAAATTCTTAAATAATGTTATAATGAACGAAAACGAAAGATGGAGTATTTCATGAAAAAGTGTTTTACCATTAATCCTTTAAGAAAAACCGAAGATTTTTTAGGTTATCAAAGCATTTTAAAAGAGCGGATTTTTGACGCCATTGAAATTTTTTATCCCGAAAAAGAAGAAACAAGAGCTGTTTATGCAGAAAATGTGCGGATATTATTAAAAGAAAATCCGCATTTGGAAGTGGTTTTTCACCTTCCGTTTAATCGTGACAATGATTTATGTTCTTTTCAAAAAAACGAACAATTAATTGACAAATTTAAAAAGATCATGGTTTTTGCAAAGAGTTTTGGGGTTAAGAAACTGACCATGCATTTGGGTTATGTTTCCATAGAAGTTGATCGTAGCCTTTATCTTAAGAATATTGTCAAGACCTTAAAAGAACTGTGTGTTTATGCAAGCAAGCTTGATTTAAGGTTAATGATTGAAAATATGCCTGACAACAAACAATTAGGATATGCTCCTGATGAAATTTTAGAAATAATCAAGTTAGTGGACTTAGATAATCTTGGTTTCATTTATGATACGGGTCACGCCCACATTAGCGAGTTTCCCGATTTGCTTTATTTAGATGTGCTGGGAAAATGGCTGTGGCATTGTCATCTCAATGATAACCATGGTCACAAAGATGAACATTATTCGTTTGGAAAAGGCAATTATGATTTTGATGCTTTTTTTAGGAAAACTAAAGATATTAATTTCCAAGGTTGTTATTGTTTAGAAATGCTCTTTGACAATGCCAATGATTTGGAAAACTATGCGAAAAGCTTTGATGAAATCACAAAAGTTGTGTTTCACAAATAATTAAAGTTGAGAAAACAAAAAAAATATTGTATAATAAACAAAGATGAGAGGTGAAAGTGATGGTAAAAATAATTACCGATTGTACCAGTGATTTAACGAAGGAATTATATGAAAAGCATGATATTGAAGTAGTTCCTCTTTATGTTACAATTGGTGGAAAAACATATCAAGATGGAGTCGATATTTCCACCGAAGAGCTTTACCAAAAAGTTCAAGAGTATGGTGAATTACCAAAATCATCGGCAGTCAGCCCGGTCGTCATGTTTGAGCACTTTAAAGCGCACTATGATCGCGGTGATGATGTTCTGTTTATGGGGATTGGGGGAGAGTTATCCGCAACCTACCAAACGGCCAAACTAACCGCCAAAGAATTTCCAAGTAACCGCATTCGCGTCGTTGATTCCAAAAACCTTTCCAGCGGAATCGGTTTGTTATTATTTAAAGCCGTTAAGTTCCGTGATGAAGGCGATGATTTAGAAATGATTGCGAAAAAAGTTGAGCAAATCGTCCCGTTTGTCAGAACTCAGTTTGCTATAAACACCCTTGAATACCTTCACAAGGGAGGAAGATGTTCGGGAACAGCCCGTATTTTTGGAACCTTATTAAAAATCAAACCGATTATTCGCGTTATTGATGGTCAATTAATGGTTGCGAAAAAACCGCATGGGAAATTTAATGTTGCCCTTGAAGTCATGCTTGATTATTTGCGACAGGACAAAGATCGTGTTGATGAAGATTGTCTTTTCATCACTCATTCTTTAGCAGCTGAAGACGCCAAGTATTTGCGTGAAAAAGTCCAAGGAATCGTTAAAGTTAAACAAATTTATGAAACTTTTGCCAGTGGGGTAATATCCACTCATTGTGGACCACGAACCATTGGAATATTATACATTGTCAATAATTAGTTGGCGCTAATAGAGTTAAATCGAAAGAAGTGCTTTTGGCACTTTTTTAATTAAGAGGAATTTATGAAACATCATCTTTATTTTGATTATGGTTATGAATCAAATGACCAAAGAAAAATTGAATTAATCAAAGAAAACCATTTCGATGGTGTTTTCTTGTATTGGCGCGAACAACTGGATGAAGTTGTGGAAGACATCAGAAAAGCCGGTTTAACAATCGAAACCTTGCATTTGCCTTTTGATAATTGCAATGATTTATGGCTAGAAGAGATGACCAGCCATTATTTGGAGGTCATTTACCGTGGCATTGAGGATGCACATCGTCTTAATATTCCAACCATTATCTTTCATGTTTCCAGCACCGTAAATCCTCCCGCTGTTAGTGAAATTGGTTTGGCAAGATTTGAAGCAATCTTGCGCAAATGTGAAGAATATCAAATCAATTTAGCTTTAGAAAATTTACGAAGACTCGATTATTTGGATGTTTTATTTGATTGCTTTTCTTCGCCTTTTTTGAAGTTTTGTTTTGACAGTGGTCATGCTAATGCTTTCACAAACAATATTGAAGCTTTTCCATGGGGAAAGTATCAAAAGTATTTAATTTGTTTACATTTGCATGATAATAACGGCCTTCGTGATCAACATCTTCCCCCTTTTATGGGAACCATCAATTGGGATTTATTAATGAAGAATTTGCATAATTGCCATTATCAAGGACCTTTAACCGTTGAAGGCGTTTTTCGACCTTATTTAAATTTGCATGAAGAAGATTACCTTGAACAATTAAAAAAGAGCCTTGTTCAATTAGAAAGCTTGTGGCCCGATGAAAAAAGTTGAATTATTAGCTCCGGTTGGCAGCAAGGATGCTTTTTTTGCGGCCATCTATAATCATGCCGATGCGGTTTATTTAGGTGGTAAAGCCTTTGGGGCGCGAGCCCATGCCGATAATTTTTCGAACCAAGAACTTCAGGAGATGATTTCAATCGCTCATTTGCATGATGTTAAAGTGTATGTTACGGTAAACACGGTTGTCTATGACAGTGAATGGGCGGACTTAATCCATTTCTTAGATTTTTTATATTTAAATGATTGTGATGCGGTGATTGTGCAAGACTTAGGAGTTGCGAAATTAATCGCCCACCGTTATCCCCAAATGGATCTTCATGCTTCGACGCAGATGAACATCCATAGTGTTGAGCAAGCTAAAGTGTTAAAAAACTTGGGTTTTAAAAGGATTGTTTTGGCGCGCGAAACGGCGCTTAAGGACGTTATAGCAATTAAACAAGGGGTCGATATCGAAATTGAAGTGTTTGTTCATGGAGCATTATGTGTTTCTTGCTCCGGAAATTGTTATATGAGTTCGCTGATTGGTAAACGAAGCGGCAATCGTGGGCGGTGTGCGCAACCTTGTCGCCTTCCTTATACTTATAATGGCGAGACAAAATATTTTATTAGCCCCAAAGATTTAAATACGCTGGATTTTATTCCCGAATTAATTGATTCTGGAATTGATTCATTTAAAATTGAAGGGCGGATGCGGCGTCCTGAATATGTCGCCACGGTTTTACAAAGCTATCAAAAAGCCATCAACGCTTATTATGAGAAATCAACAATTGATTTAAAACCAGAACAACATCACTTATTAACCATTTTTAACCGGGAATTTACCAAGGGCTTTCTATTAAATGAAACTAATGAGAACTTAATCAATGAAGAATCTTCTAATCACATTGGGATTGAAATTGGAAAAGTTGTCGCTTGTCATAATAATTATGTCGATATATTATTAACACAACCTTTAAATTTTGGTGATGCGATTCGGATTAAAGGCCAAGTCGAAGATGCCATGATTATTAATCAAATATATGTTAATAAGCAAATTGTAAAGGAAGCCCAAGCAGGAAATCTTATTACCATTAAGTCCCATCTGCCGGGATTGGATCAAAGCATTGTATACTTAACCACCGATCAAAAACAAATCGAAGCGATGCAAGCCAGTTACCAAAATCAAAAATCACTGCTACCGATTTCGGGGGTTGTTTTTTTAGCTGAAAACTATTTGGGTTTGCAACTTGAATATCAAGAAAAGATGGTAAAAGTATTAAGTGATGAACCTTTTTTATGGTCGGATAACCCTCAAGCCAATGACCGCTTACTTGCCCAAATCAGTAAAACCGGAAATTCACCGTTTTATTTTACCAAATTGGTTTTTGATTCCACTAGAATGGTTTTTCTTCCTGTAAAACAGATTAATGAGTTAAGACGTAAAGCTTTAAATGAACTAATTAAAGTATCATCGGTTAAACATGGGAAGCGCATGATAAATGAAAAACCTTTACCAGATATTACAACTTCCGCATTGACCAAGGGTTTGATTGCGAAAGTGAGAAATGAAGAGCAATTATTAACGGTTGTTAATTATGATTTTCAAGCCATTTATGTTACCGATTGGGAATTAATGAAGTGGCAAAACCAATATTCTCATCATCGTTTTGTTTATGTGATTCCAAGGATTAACCATCAATTATATAATGACGGACTTTATGTCACCAGTGAACTTAGCAATGTTAGGAATAACTTTACTTCCATTTATTTGCCGGTCACGAATTCATATTCCTTATATCATCTATTTGAATTAGGTGCCAAAAAAGTGGGGTTGTCCTTAGAATTATCTTTTTCACAAATCAAACAATTAATTGATGAATTTACCAACAAATTTAACCAACATCCGAATGTGGAAATGATGGTTTACGGACGATATGAGTTAATGATGATGAAATATTGCTTACAAAAAAACCATGGTGGTTGTAAACTTTGTGCGTCAACTGACAAACAATTAGTTGATCGTCGCGGTTTTTCATTTCCTGTCTTTAAAGATGCGCAATGTTATGTTAAAATATTAAACAGCAAGAAATTGCACTTAGGGGATTATCTTAATATGCTATATGATAACGGGGTTACCAATTTGTTGCTTGATTTCACAATCGAATCCGCTTTAGAAACAAAAGCCGTTTGTGAAGTTTATTGTAACAACAATCATGATTATGCCATAAGTGAAGTTACTTTTGGACATTTTAAAGAAGGTGTATTATGAATAAATGGTACCGTTTAGACAACGCCGCCAAAGTATTTCCATCGGTTTCGGGACGAAAACGCTCCAATATTTTTCGGTTATCGATTACTTTAAAAGAAGAAGTTGATCCCGCCATTTTACAAACAGCCTTGGAAGTAACAATTAATCGTTTTCCCTCTTTTAAAGTAAAATTAAAACGAGGTTTTTTTTGGTTTTATTTTGAAGAGAATTTAGAGACTCCGAAAGTAATCATGGAGTCGCCTAAAATTTGCCAGAATCTTAATTTTCGCGATCAACAAAAATTTTTATTTCGTTTAGCCTATTACCATCATCGCATTTCTTTAGAAATGTTTCATGCTTTAACGGATGGAAGTGGGGCTTTAGAGTTTTTAAAAGCGATTGTGTATAAGTATTTACTTTTGATGGGAAAACCCGTAAAACCGGAAAATGCCATTTTGACGGATATTGAAACAAGAAATGAAGAATCCCAAGATAGTTTTATCCAAAATTATTCCACAAAAATTAAAGCCATCCGCAAAGAAAAGAAAGCTTTAAAGTTAAAGGGAACACGTTATCAACAAGATTGGATTACGGTTGTCAATGGAAGTTGCGATATTGACAAGTTAAAAGAAGCCTCAAAACGGCATGGCATGACGATCACCGAGTTTATTTCAACTTGCCTTAATTTGGCTGCTTCCAAATCGATTAATTTATTTGAAGACAAAAATCGTCCTTTCCAATTGTTTATTCCGGTCAATATGCGTCGCTTTTTTCCTTCGAAAACCTTGCGAAACTTTTCTCTTTATATTCGGACTTCTTTATTCCTAAAAGACAACATGACTTTTGAGGAAGTGGGAGCGATTGTAAAACAGGACTTTGCCAACCAATTGCAAAAAGAAGTTTTACACCAATTATTGATGGCGAATGTGAAAATCGAGAAGAATATTGTTATGCGATTAGTTCCGCTTTTCCTTAAAGAAATTGTCTTAAAGATCGGATATAAAGCTTGGGGCGACTCACCGAACAGCATTTGTTATTCCAATTTAGGAATTTGTGATTTACCAAAATCAATGAATGAACATATTGAAAAAGTCATCTTCACAAACGGAGCGACTTATACAACTCCGATTAATATTGGAAGTATTAGTTACGGAAACAAGATGGTTTTTTCGGTGGCAAGTTCCATGCTTGAA
Source organism: Bacilli bacterium (assembly GCA_050177775.1). Classification (GTDB taxonomy): domain Bacteria; phylum Bacillota_I; class Bacilli_A; order ML615J-28; family CAG-698; genus UBA2253. Next base: position 13,753 of record JBFXGS010000010.1, read on the forward strand.
CGAAATATTCAAAGAGATTTTTTCCGTTTGTTAGCGGAATTTGGTCTTGATGTCACGGTTGAAACCAATGAACTTGAGGTGTAAAAATGAAAAGATGTAAAAAATGTCAAATCAATTTTAACACTGAAAGAAAATCTTGCCCATTGTGTAACGAGATTTTAGAAGATCTGGACCAAACTACTTTACCATTTCCCATTTATCCCAAACCGGATCAAACTCCGAAAAAACAAAATCGATTTATTCAAAGTTTAAGCTTTTTATCAATAATGGGAATTATTGTTTCCGCCATTGTTAATTTTATCACGTTTTCCGAACATCCCATTTATTGGTCAGCGTTGGTGGCTATTTCGGTATTTTATTTTTGGATATTGTTGAAATCGACTTTTCAAAACAAAGGAAATACTCCTTTAAAATTAATTATTCAAATGTTAACATTATCCGTCACAACTTATGCGATCGATTATTTTAGCAAGTCAACGGGCTGGGCTTTAAATTATGTCATTCCGTTTTTGTCGATGGCGGCTTTAATGGCCATCATCTTTATGTTGTTATTAAATTCCAAAAAAATCAATGATTATTTAATGTACTTATTTGCATCCAATCTTCTGGGAATTATTCCCTTTATCTTATGGATCTTTAAGATTGTGGAAGTATTATGGCCGTCTTTAGCGGCCGCAAGTTTGTCATTTTCCGTCATCATTGGCTTTTTAGTTTTTGCACGGAAAGAATTAAAAGAAGAATTAAAACGTCGTTTCCATGTTTAGGAGGTAAATAATGGCCAAGAAAACCGTCAAAAAAGTTGTCAAGCAAATAAAAAAAGCTCCAAAAAAAACAAAATGGATTTTAGGACTTTTGAGTTTCTTAATCATTGTTGGCTTAGTTGTGGCTGGACTTTATTATCAAAACATGGCGGTTTCGGAAAATGATTATGTTGATGCGATTGTTAATGATTTAAAATTAACCATTCCCGGCCAAACAAGTGCTGATTTGATTTTGCCGACATCGGTAGATGATTATCCCAACATTGAAATACTTTGGGTTTCAAGTAACGAAGCGATTATCTCGGCTACCGGTCAAGTTTTTCGTCCTCTTTTTACCAGTGGCAATAAAACCATCTCTTTAACCGCCACTTTTGTGATAAAACAAGATGATGTAATGGCTCAAATAGCTTTTTCTCTTCTTGGAATAATGCCCCATCAAGAAACCTTTGAAGTAACAGTTATAAAGCAAGAAAAAACGGATTTAGAAAAAGTGCAAGAAGCGCTTGATTCCTTATTTGTACCTTCCCAAACCGTTTCCAGCATTGGCTTGCCAACGCAATTGGCTTTTGATGAGGAAATGGTCATCAGTTGGGAAAGCGCTGATGATGCGATTATAGACAGTGACGGAACCGTTTTCGGTCTTGGGAGTACCTCATTAACGGCAACGGTCTCGTTAGGCGATGTCTCTTTGCAAGAAGAATTTTTGATTGAGGTTTTATCTAATTTTGCATCGATTGTTTTTACGAATCCTAATTTAGAAGCGATATCCTCAGGCACTTACAGTGAAGTTTGGATAAGCAATGAACTGACTTTTAATCAAGCGATTATTGGTGAAGGAAGCAGCGAAAAAGTGGTCAGAATGAAAGCTAATTTAAGTGCGACCGTTACCACTACGAGTCTTATTCACAATCCTTCATTGATTTCCTTTTCATACCAATTGTATGCAACCGATGCCGATAAAATCAACAAAGCAAACCATATTGGTGTTCGTTATTCTAGCAATAATGTTGATTGGACCATTTTAAGTAACGATTTAATTAATGATGCCCTCTTCCATCAAGTAAACATCGATTTATCGGCTTTACATGATGTTTATCTTCAAGTTTTCACAACTTCAGAATATTTAACCGATTTAAGAGTTGATGTTTCAGATCTTTTGATAAAACGCCATGTGGATGCTTCCGATGTGTCCGCTTGGTTGGATGGAAAGGTTGTGAAAAAAACATCAACATCCCTTCATTTCTTCAATACGACGAGATGGGGGGGAGTCGTCACTTGGGTCAGTTCCGATGAAGGTGTCGTTTCCCATTTAGGAGCGATTACCCAACCCGCCGAAACCACCATGGTGACCATGACGGCGCAAATAACGGGTTTTCCGTTTGCTGTTTCCTATCAATATGATTTACAAGTTAACGGCTACAATACCGTTGAACCGTTAGAAATCTATTTTATCGATTTAGGAAAGTACGGCCAAAGTGATGCCGGCGAATCCATCTATTTTAAAGTTGGAAATTATGATGTTTTAGTTGATGCCGGTGATGATTTTCAAGCATCCAATCAAGCGATTCAAGAAGTAATCGACAATAACAGCGAAGACCAAATCCTTGATTTAGTTATTGCCACTCATCCTGATGCTGACCATATTGGGGGCATGAGTTTTGTTTTTTCCCAATATCAAGTTTTAAATTTATTGCAGTTTTATGGAACCCATACCACGTTATTGTACCAAGAATACCAAAGTAGTTACCTAGCCGAAGGTTTAATTTCCGAGTGCTTAATTACCGATGCGATGAACAATGCCCATGGTTGTAAAAAAGCAATAGAAATTGCTCCGCAAGTTTTTATTAAACTTGTGGAAACGGGCTATTACGAAACGGAAGAAACCAATGGACGCAGCATTGTCTTTATTTTGGAAGCTTACGGTACCAAAGTGTTATTAACCGGGGATGCGGACAACAATGACGGCCGCACCGTGGAAGCCAATTACCAAACCCAAGTCGGCGATATTGATATTTTAAAAGCCGTTCATCACGCGACCAGCAATGGTTCAACCTTGGACTTTTTAAATTCCGCCAACCCTGAAACGATTATCATCACCAATGGCAATTATTTCGGGAATAAACATGGCCATCCGACCGCTGATGCCATTAATCGGATGTATCAAGCCAATGATGAAACCAAAATTTATGCGGTTGTCGGTGGGGATGTCTCGGATTGCGAGGTAACAGCTTCCGAAAGCTATGAATGCAATGTGACGGACCGTTTTGTGGACCGCAATGGGACCATCACCATCAGCATTGATAATAACGGGTATTTAGTTCAAGCAAAATATTTTGCTTCTCCACTTGAATTATCAAGCACGCAATTTTGGGAAAACCACCCCCAAAAATTGTATGAATATGGTGGTTAAATAAATTAAAAAACATTTTGAAAATCAAGATTAATATAGTATAATAGCAATAGTGCCAAAAAAACGTTTTCTCATTGGAGGTATTTATGAAGGAGTATAAAACGAACGAAATTAGGAATGTTGCCATTCTAGGTCATTTAGGTTCAGGAAAAACTAGTTTTGGTGAATCAGTCCTATATGTGTCAAAAGCGATTGATAAGAAAGGTGAAGTGGAAAGAAAAACGACGGTTGGTGATCATTCTTTGGAATCCCAAAACCGCTTAACAACTTTATCATCTTCGCTTCTTCCGTTAGAATGGAAGAATTGTAAAATCAATTTCATCGACACTCCAGGTTCAGAAGAAATGATTGGAGAATTAGAAAATGTTCTTTCGGTTGTCGAAGGTGCCATCGTCCTTATTGATGCTACCAAAGGGGTTGAAGTTGGAACCGAACGCGTTTGGGAAGAACTTCGCAAACGCCACATTCCGATTATCATTGTCATGAATAAACTTGACAAAGAAAATATTAAATACGATCAAGCGATTGAATCAATTAAAACCCGATTAAGTTCCAAAGCGCTGGAGTTTACCATCCCTTATGGAACGGATGTCAACTTTAATGGTTTCGCCAATGTCATTTTGAAAAAGGGTTATCAAGCCGTTGACCAAAATTGTGATGAAGGTGCTATCCCAAGTTCGTTAAAAGCCAAAGTTGATGAACTTTCCAATAGTTTGATGGAAATGGTTGCGGAAACAAGCGAAGAATTGCTGGACAAATTTTTTAGTGGTGAAGAATTAACCGCGGAAGAAATTCGTTTAGGTCTTTACCAAGGCGTTTTGGCGGGCGATATTTTTCCAATCCTCGCTATTTCCGGTTTAAAAAACATCGGTGTGGCCACTTTATTAGACATGATTGTAGATTATTTACCATCACCAAGTTCTAATCAAGCTAAATTAGGTCTTGATCCTAAAACTAAAGACCAAATTAAGCGAGAATATAGTGTTGATGCGCCCTTATCGGGAATGGTTTTTAAAACCATCATTGACCCGTTTGTTGGAACCGTGACTTTATTTAAATTAATTTCCGGTGTGATTCGAACCAGCCAAGAAGTTTACATTCCTGAAACCGAAACAATTGTGAAAATTCCTCAATTGTTTGTCATGCGTGGAAAAACGCAAATTAATGTCGATGCTATTTGGGCGGGTGATATTGGCGGAGTTTCCAAAGTATCCGAGTTTGTCAACAGTGTTACTTTCGCTGATAAAAAAGAACCGATTCTTTATTCCAAAGTTGAACATGGGAACCCAACTATTTATGTTGCCATTGTTCCTAAGAACAAACAAGATGAAGATAAAATATCATCATCTTTGCAAAAACTTCGTTTAGAAGATGAAACATTTGAGATTAAGCGTAATCCTGAAACCGCGCAATTATTGATTGGCGGTCAAGGAATGACCCATATTGGCTATATTTTGGAACGAATGAAGAATATGTTTAAAGTTGATGTCGATATCACTGATCAAAAAGTTGTTTATCGTGAAACAATTCGTTCAAAAGGGGAAGCCCAAGGCCGTCATAAAAAACAGTCCGGTGGTGCCGGTCAATTTGGTGATGTGTGGATTCGTTTTGAGCCGTGCAAGGAAGACTTTATTTTCGCAGAAGAAGTTGTTGGGGGATCTGTTCCCAAAAACTACTTCCCGGCCGTTGAAAAAGGTTTAATTGAAACCCTTGAACATGGACCATTAGCGGGATTCCCAGTTATTGGCGTTAAAGCTACCCTTTATTATGGATCTTATCATCCAGTTGATTCCAATGAAATTTCCTTTAAATTAGCAGCCGGTTTAGCTTTCAAAAATGCTATTGAAAAAATCCGTCCGACCATTTTGGAACCTATTTGCCAAGTTAATGTCGTTGTGAAAGACGAATTTGTTGGCGATATTATGGGCGATATGACCAAACGCCGCGGCCGTGTTTTAGGAATGGACCAACGTAATGGCGTTCAAGAGATTATTGCTGAAGTTCCTGAAGTGGAAATTGCTAAGTACGCCGTTGACTTAAAGGCGATGACGCAAGCCAGTGGCCGTTTCAGCCGTAAATTCTTACGTTATGAAGAAGTTCCGGAGCCCCTTGTAAAGAAAATCATTGAAGAATATAAAAAGAACTAGGGTCGATTAATCGACTCTTTTCTCATTTGAGGAAATTATGCAATTACGATTTATCATTGAAAAAGAAGACATTGTGAAAAACTTCTTAAGAAGAAATCATATTTCGAGAAGACTCGGAAGAAAAATAAAATGGAATGGCAATATTTTTATAAATGGCGTGGAATCAAAAAACTGGTTTACTCTACACCCCGGTGATGAATTAATCATCCATTTTGATGAAGAACCCAACTCCGAAATTGTGGCGAGTTATCTTCCCATCGAGATTCTTTATGAAGACGAATATTTACTAATTGTCAACAAACCTGCCAATTTAGCGAGTCAACCTTCCCACAAATATTACTACGACAATTTAATCAGTCGCATCAAAGCTTATTTTGAAGAAAAGAAGATCAATAGTAATATTCATTTGGTTAGTCGCCTTGATTTTAGTACTTCGGGATTAGTATTGGTTGCGAAAAACGGGTTTGTTCATCATTTATTAATGAATATTCCGATTGAAAAAAAATATTTAGCGATGGCTGAAGGAATGTTTTTGTCTTTAGAAGGAATGATCGATTTGCCGATTGATCGTGATGATCACCCGGTAAAAAGAAAAGTTTCGGAAACTGGTAAGCAGTCCATCACTTATTATCGCGTTCTAAATAACGGCCATCAAAGTTTGGTGGAATTAACTTTGCAAACGGGCCGATGTCATCAAATCAGAGTTCATTTATCATCCCTAAATCATCCCGTTGTCGGTGATAAGTTATATGGAAACGGACAAGATTTATTAAGGCTCCATGCTTTTTATGTGCGATTTGTTCACCCCTTTACCAACCAAGTGGTAAATATTACCAATTACCCTTTTTGGTTGGAAAAAGATTCTTATTTGCACGATTAAAAAAAATTGTATTTATTGATTTTGAATGTTTCATATGTTATAATTACAAGTAGATTAAAAGAATGGAAGGTATAAAAATGAACGATGAAATGGTAAAAGTTGAAGATTCATCAGCAAATGAAGGCTTTTCCCTCATAGAATTAATTACGATCATCAAAAATAATATTATCTATTTAATTGTCATTGCTGTTGTTTTTTTTGTTTTAGGGTATGTTTATACAAATTACTTTGTAACACCAATGTACACTTCTTCAATCGATATGATTATTTATGTTGCGGATACGGAAACTTCCGGAACCGATACGGCGAGAATGACCACGGCTGACAAAGTTTCCGAAAACATTAAGGAATTCATCAAATTTAAAGATATTATTGAAAATGTGATTGAAGAGTATAACCTTACTTACGAATGGCATTATATTCGATCCCACATTACTACTAAAGATATCGGTGCGGCAACAGCCGTTACCGTCACATATGAAGACGCTAATCCGACCATGGCACGACAAATCGTGATTGCCCTTGCCACAGAACTTGCTGAAAACATCAATACCAAAGTTCCCGGAACGGATCCCGATGCTTTAAGATTTGCCTCGGAAACGATTACTTTACAAAACAAACCGGATTTAAACCCTGATCAAGCACCGTCTTCACCAAATAAATTATTGTATTATGTCATTAGTTTATTACTTGGTTTAATTGTTGGCGTTGGTTTTATCTTCATCAAAGAGACCTTATCCACAAGATACAATAGCAAAGCCGAAGTTGAAAGAGTTTTACAACTTCCCGTGATTGCCTTAATTCCTCAACTTGAAAATAATGGTGAAAAACATGTTTGATTTTAAGAAGTATAAAAAAAGAAATCGTTTTGACCAAGAATATAATATTGTGGTCGCTACCAGACCCAATTCAGCTTATGCGGAAAGTTTTCGAAAAATCCCGATTGATTTAAAATATTCCAGCATTGATAAAGAACCACGCGTCATTCAAATTACCTCCTCGGTTGCCGGCGAACATAAAACCACAACCGCCACTAATTTAGCGGCTGTTTATGTTGAATTGGGTAAAAAGGTTATTTTGGTAGACTGCGATCTGCGCAAGCCTAAAGTTCATCGAGCGGTGGAAATCTTAAACGATGATGGTTTATCAAGCTTCTTAATTGACAAGGTTGACCGTAACCATTTAATTAAAAAAACAAAGTATAATTTTGACGTCATCAACGCCGGTGAAATTGTTCCTTTTCCTCATGTTGTGTTAAGAAGTGAAAAATTTCATAATTTAATCCAAGAACTAAGAGAAATGTATGACTATGCCATCCTTGACTGCCCTCCGGTTCTATTAGTGACTGATAGTTTAATTATCTCCGAAGTGGTTGATAAAACCCTCTTCGTTATCAATCAGCAATTTACATCCAAAAGCGAAACGAAAGAAGCCATTACTCTGTTAAAGGAAGCTAATGCTGATTTAGCCGGCATCATTTTAAGTAATGTCAGTCGAAAAGTTACTAATTATGGCTATCGTTATGGTTATCGATACAAATATCGATACTATTCGAGGAAAGAGTAACGATGATGATTGATGTCCATACTCATATTTTACCGTTTGTTGACGATGGCTCGGAAAGTTTAGAAGAATCATTTAAAATGATTGAACGGGAAATAAGTTTTGGTATTTCGGACATTATCATTACTTCCCATGCCCTCCGTCTTGACTTAAAAAAAGTTTCAAAGCAGTAATTAATTGATTCGTTCGCCAAG
>JBFXGS010000011.1:0-21281 GCA_050177775.1 Bacilli bacterium
TACTGCTACACCTCGTTCTGTGATTACGGCATCCCTTATCAAACCATAGTAAACATCACTTATGCCTTTTTCCCAATACATTTGGGAGTTTATAAAAAGGGCAGCATAAGCAAAAAGAGTTTCGTTCTGTGATTGATAAGGAAAATATCCATTATTTTTCCCACCGTAAATAAACAGTTTATGTTCATCTATTTTATTTATTCCTTTTACACAAAAATCTAAAGGTATCTGGGTTTGATGAACATTGCTTATTCCTTGCTGCAACTGCGTTAAACCGGTAACAAGAACATTTCTTGTTTCATAAAGTTGATCTGTCAAATTAAAATATTCGACTTGATAGTCTCCTGCTTCATTCCAGTTGACACCATTTTCAATGATTTGATAATTTTCTTGTTCTAGGAGATTATCATTTCCAATATCTTCAACCGTTACAATGGTCTCAAGAGCATATACTCGTGAAAAACTAATCATAAAAAATAACAAAAAACCGACAATTAATTTCTTCATTCCACTTCCTCCGTTAAATATATTATGATTGTTTTTACATTTTTCGTTTATTTAATTCTATCCAAAAAAAACAAAAAAGCGTTGATTATTTTCAACGCTTTAAAATTGTAAACATTAGTTATTACTTAAATAAATCGAAATTTGATCTTCTAAAATATAAAAAGGAGCAGGACCAGTTAACAGATAGAATTTGTGAAATTCAAGATCAGGATTTGAATAGTTTTTACTGCGTGATTGGGTCATGAATTCTTGTTTCAAGGCCATCAATCGATAGTAACTAAAGAAATATTCAAAGAAATTAGTCGGTTCTTCAACTAATTGATAATACATATCTTCAAGCTCTTCAATCGGTAAATCACCAAAATAAGTTGCTAAATAATTCCCAAAATCCTCCAAAGAATCGCCAAAATAATTAATTTTAATATCTGCAACACACAAAATAACATAAGTCAAGCGTTTGTTGATATTGTATGCTTCAATCAAGGCAGGATCAACATCAGTATACCTTCCAACAAACTCTTCCATGTAAACGGCCCATGCTTCCGAATAGCTCGTATAATCAAGATATTTTCTTAAATTACATAAGTCGCTGTTTTTTAGGACAACATGTTGAAGCAAATGTCCAGGAATTGATTCGTGAGCTATTGTAAAATAAGCATAAGTTGGATTTTCGGAAAAAGTCGTATTATTTACATATATAACTTCCGGGACAGAAGCATCAATCGGCGATAAGAAATACATGGCGGGTGAAGAATTTTCTTCTAAAGAGGGATGGATTTGTTTAATGTCGACCACCACATCGCCAATACTTGGAAAATGTTGTTCATATTCGCTTAATAAGAAATCATAAGTTTCTTGATAGGTTTTCGAAGGTAAAAAATCAGGAGAATTAATGACATCAAATAAATTGGGATTTTTTTCATAAATATTCATTAATTCTTGATATTCTGAATCAAGAATTCCACGGAAATAATTATAAGCTTGGCTTACGGACATATCCGTTCCACTGGCTTCCGTTAATAATAATTGATAATATTCTTTTCCAAATTCAAAATGTGCCAAACCTTCATTATTCGTGGCTTTTCCTTTTAACTTGGCCAGTTCAGTGCTTAAATATTGATAAGCAACGATAAAATGATTATTGACATAGTCAAGATTATTTGCTTTATACTCTTCTTTTTCAGCAGTCGTTAAAAAATCAAGCAAATCAACCTTATCATTAAAAACAAGAATTAAATAATTTTCTTCAGCATTGGCAAAAGCATCACATTGTTCAATAATGCCATTTATTAAAAAATCATTCAAACCAAAGCCTTGATTGCTGCGATCAATCTCAAATGAAATGAAGTTTTCAAAAGTTGTTTGCGTCGTCAATAAATAATCGAAATAATCTTGAAGATCATCTTTTGAATAGAAATGATATTCCGCAAGAATAAATGGTAATTGAGCTTGATAACCCAAATAACTTCCTAAAGGAGAATCGTAAAAATAAAAGTCTTCATAAGCAATCGTTTTCTCTAAATAATCCAATGTAACTTTATATGTCAATTTTTGTTCATCGGAAAGATTTGTATCTTGATAGAGAACTAAATCAGCTTTTAAATCTTTAGCTTCATTGATGAGTTCTTGATGAGATTCTAAAGAAACTTCAATCGGTTCAACCGTCATTTCCCCTAAATCAAAATTTTCGGGATAACGAAGGAAGAAATTGACATTCATCGGGTCTTCGGAAATCATATCAAGAAAAATATCTTCAATAAAAACATCAAAATCGATTAATTCAATCGGAATTTCAATTGCTTTTATTTCAATTTGCACTGATTCTTGGATAGTACTTATTTTGGCACTGGCCACGGTGATTGTTACAAAACCCGCTTTAATGCCTAAAACCTTTCCGGTGCTATCAACTGTGGCAATGGTTTGATCGGAACTAGTCCAAACAACCGATTGATCAGCTTCAGAGGGAAAAATTGTTGAAGTAAATTGAGCAAAAGCATCAACATTGATTTCACTTTGTACATCATCAATGATAATTGATTCTGGATTTATCTCAACGATTGGGTCCTCTTTTTTACATGCAGATCCCAAGCCAAGGACAAGTAAAAAGATAAATAAAAATTTTAATTTATTCATAATTTAGCCAATCTTACCGTATCTCGAGCAATCATTATTTCTTCATCCGTCGGAATGATAAAGACACGAACTTTTGATTCAGGTTTAGTAATTTCTTTTATTTTACCACGCGAATTATTTGCTTCTTCATCAATGACGATGCCTAAAGTTCCCAAGCGATTTAATATTTCTTTTCGGAAGGTATTGCTGTTTTCACCAATTCCCGCGGTGAATACAATAACATCTAATCCTCCCATATACAAGAAATAACTACCTATGTAATCAACAATTCGTTTATATTGAATGTCTAGAGCCAGTTTGCAACGTTCATTGCCTTTTTCAACTTCTTCTTCTAAATCTCTCGAATCATTCCAAAATCCCGAAATTCCCAAATACCCAGATTTTTTATTTAGCATGGATAGAACTTGAGAAACCGACAAATGCTCTTTATTACTAATGAATTCAACTACCGTTGGATCAACATTACCACTTCTTGTTCCCATCGGAATGCCTTCGAGAGGCGTTAACCCCATTGATGTATCAATACATTTTCCATTCTTAATGGCAGCTAAGGAAGCCCCATTACCGATATGCAAGGTGATTATTTTTAAGCTGTCAAGTGGTTTTCCAATTACTTCAGCAACTTTTTGGGATACATATTTATGACTTGTTCCATGAAATCCATATTTTCGGATGTTATATTTTGTATACCATTCGTAAGGAACGGCATACATAAAAGCTTCCGGCTGCATGGTTTGATGAAAAGAAGTGTCAAAAACAGCGACATTTGGAACTCCTGGAAGCGCATTTTGAAATGATTCAATGGCTATCAAATTGGCAGGATTATGGAGAGGGGCCAAAGAGCAGTAATCGCGAATAACTTCGATAGCTTTCGCATTAATCAAGGCGGAATCAGAAAAATATGATCCTCCTTGAACAATTCGATGACCAATTCCTTTGATTTCAGTTAATGAAGATACGATGTTTTTTCCCATTAAATCATTTAATAGGAGATTAACAGCTTCGGTATGATTACGAATAGGTAGAATTTGCTTTTGTTTTGCACCATTGACTTTGATGGTATAAATAGCATCCTCGGCGCCAATTCTTTCAATCACTCCCTCGGTAATGACCTCTTCTTCTGGCATATTAAGTAATTTAAACTTTAGAGACGAACTCCCGGCATTAACGGCCATTATTTTTAACATATATATTCCTCCTATAATTTATCGATAAATTGATCCAGTTTCTCTAATAACACTGGTAATTGAGGTTTTGAAAGATTGGTTATTGGTAAGATTAACAAATCCCAAGCCTTTAAAACGGCTTTTTTCCCTATTAAAATACTTTTTCTTTTTTGTTCTGATTGAAACATTGTTTCGGGCAAAACAACTAACCCCAGTAAAGTTGCTTGTTTTTGCAGATAGTTTCGAAAGATGGTTAATTCTGGCGATGCAAAAAAATCATTATTAATTAAATAAATAAAATAACCATTTTCTTTTAAATTAGTTATTTTGGAAGCAATGGCTAAGTAAGGATAATTAGTGATTTGATGATTCAAAAGAGGATGAGATTTAGGAAGTTCTTTTTGATATTCGCCATTATCTAAATCACCAATTTCTAAATCAACATTGTCAAAGATGGGAACCATCACGTCTTGAAAGTAAATTTTTAATTCATTATTTTCTAAATCAGCCCAACTGCTTGCTAATTTTACAAGATCTTGATTTTGTTCAATCCCAATTAATTCTTTTTCACCTTGATAATGATTGGCAATTGTTTGAAGCAAATTACTTGTACCGAGGTTTATGTCGAGAATTCGCAAGTTTTGGTTAACGAATTTGCGATTGATAAGGCGTGAAAATAAGTAATTAACCGCATCGGGGGTCATAAAATCAAGGCTTTTATTTACATCTTTGTAAGCTTTTACCGTTAATAATTGTAAAGCCAAGCGGATTTCTTCTTGAGAAAATATTTCTTGGTACAAAGCAGTTATTAAATTTTTTATTTTTTCTTGAGTCTCTGTAGAAAGGTTGAGTTCAATTTCATTATCTAAAATCAAATCTTTTGTTTTAAAAAAAGCTTCTAAATAATTAATTCCTAATTCTTCAACAAGGAGCATGGCAATCTCATCAAAAAAGTCATAATAAAGATCGGTTTTGTTATTCATTATCCACCTTCATTATTTTTACTAACACTTCTTGTTCATCAAGAGAAATAATTGCATAAGTTGCTCCCATTTTGCTTCTTGGAAATGTTAAAGAACCGGGGCAAAGAACATGAACGCCATCTTGGAAAATGTAATAGGGTTGATGAGTATGACCATGAATAATGATATCACAATTGTTTTCCTTGGCTAATGATACTAATGAACTTGGATTCAAAGGAAAAAAATGTCCATGGAATAAATAAATTTGGTGATTAAATGCGGGAATGATAGCAAAACGTTTTTTTACAAAAAAGTCACAATTTCCTTTTACAGTGATGAAAGGCTCTAATTCCATTTCATGTCGTTCACTGTCTCCCGCATCAAGAAACATTTGGGCTTGAGGATGCTTACTAATTAGGTCTTGCAACTTATCGATTTGTCGATGAATATCGCTTGTTACTAAAATTTGCATTATTATTCCAACTTTACTAATGAATATTTTATCATGTTTTCAACTTTTTTTCAAGCAAATCAACATCAAAGATGGCATTTATTATTTTTCTTGCCAATTGTCAATTTTGAACTAATATGTTATAATCTTTTCGAGGAAAAAATATGAATAGCACTTTAATCATTTATGGAACAAAATTTAATTCAACAAAAAAAGTTGCTGAAATAATCAACGAAAAAATTCCCAACTCCATAATCATGGACAATCGAGAATTCCGAAAATTAAAAAATTTGCATGAATTTTCACGAATCATTATTGGAACTAATATAATAATGGGAGCTTTCCATGGCTCAGTTAAAAAATTTATTCGGAAACATCATAAATCACTTTTGAACAAAACCGTTTATGGATTTATTTTAGGCTCAAATTTAAATATGGCTTCGAAATATGAATCCAAATTGCAAAAAATTACCAATGCCAAGCAAGTTTGTTTTGTGGGTGGAATAATTGATCCCTCTTTAGCAAAAGGTTTGTATAAAAAAATGATGGAGAGTGTATTATTATCTCTAAAAGAAAATAACCAACCTGTACCATCAATCAACTATACGGTTTTATACAATTTCATCAACAAAATAAACAACTAGAAAGATATCAATATGAATAAAATTCCCATCAAATTAATTAAGTGGTATCAAAGAATGCGCTTTGAGAAGGGTACTCATTGTCGATATAGCCCCACTTGCTCCCACTATAGTTTGCAAGCTTACCAAAAACATTCTTTTTTATTGGCTTCATTTCTAAGTCTGTGGCGTATTATTCGATGCAATCCAATATCAAAAGGAGGATACGATCCCGTACCCCCCACTCGTTTAGAAAAATTATTTAAAAATGATTTCAAATAAATTAGTGAAAAAGTTTTTGACTACATTCCACATTTTTACAATCCAATTGATAATTTTTTGCCAAAAATTAGGATTTTCTTCTTGAAACTGCTCATATAATCCTTCAATAACGTTTATTTCTAAATCCATGGTATCTTCTCCTACTCCAAGAACAACACGATATGTTCCTGGAGTATTTTTATTATCGGAATATTCATCTAGAATTACGGTCACTGCCCTTTCATCCGATATTGCTTTCGTTTTCACAAGCACTTTCACAAAATCTTGAACCCCCAAATGGTTATCACTTAACTCAATTGTTATAACTTGTTGATTAACCATAAAAATGGGTTGGACAACATCAGCTATGTTAATGGTCACCGTATAAAATGAAGTATTATCCAAAGCATCCTGACAAGATAATTCAATTTCCCAACTTCCAACCCGGTTGGCGTTTCGACTGTAATTATCGTTCTCCACCACAATGTTGGCGGTTACATTCCCATCGACGGCATCTAAAGCGGATATTTGGCTTAAAATGGAAGCAAGCGTTAACGTAGCATTATTGCCTTTGTTTATACTCTGGGGCCCAGAAAAAACTGGGGGCGTCCCATCTTCTACAAGGACATTGACGGTATAAGTTCCAATATTACTTGAACTATCCATGACGGAAAATATAATAGAATGCGTTCCGAGAACATTATAGTTTGAAGAGTAATTATCAATGGATACCGTTATCCCACTTGTGAGGTTGCCATCATAATTATCATTGGCTGTTAGAAAAGATTGAAAATAAGATAGAGGAATTAAGGAAGTTTCCTTAAAAGTATGGTTATTTTGACCTGTGATAATTGGATCATCATTATCAACAACGATAACATAAACTGTGAAGTCCGTTGTATTGCTGCTGCTGTCAGAAACCCTAAAGACAATCGGATATTCTCCAAGGGTGTTTTTGTTGCTCGTATAACCGTCACTAAAAACAATGATACTCGAACTGATATCACCATCAACGTCGTCCATGGCTACCAAACCACTTTTAATTGTAGCGACAGACACTGGAGAATTGACATCAGTATAATAATAGCCGTTGTGGCCCGAAATAACGGGATCATAATCGAGATTTGGCCCCTCATAATAAATAATTTCTTCTTGAGTCCCCGGGTAACTCGTTCCTTCACAAAGCACAATGTATTCATCCAAAGGATAAAAGTCAATGGTATCTTCTCCCTGATAAAGAATTTCAAAATCAAGATCTAAATATTTGGTATTAGCCGGAGTTGTAAACGTGATAGCAATGACATCTCCATCCGAATAAGAATAAGAAAAAGTAAGGCTGGAACTTATTAAGACTAAATCGCTATTAAATGCGGAAACATGATGGTTCCCAAAAAAAGTATCTAAAGAGTGGGTTTGAAATAAAGTATATTGTGTACTGGCTTTGACTCGGAAAGAATTAAAATTGCTTACTGTAAAATAGGAACTATCTCCATTAACATCAAAGTTATTAGGATCTAAATAATTTGGTCCTAAAGGTAAAAACTCCCAATTGGGGATACTTTCTGCTTGTAAAATAAAACCTGTTGAAGCAATAAAAAATGCCAACATTAAAAAGAATATTTTTGTTAATTTTTTCATTATTTTCTCCTTGTTGAAAATAATTCAAAAAATTAAACACGCCAATCAAATTATAAACAAAAAAACTTATGAAAACAATTCAAAAATAAATTATTCAAATCCAAAGAAAAAGACTTACTTTCGTAAGTCTTGTAATATTTTTTGAATAATTTCTTGTAATTCATCAAAATTATTTTCAATTTCCGAAACGAGTTTGAATTGCGTCTTTGCCCGATCAAGATTGTGAGTAGCATAATGAATGCTAAAGTAGACATCGCCCTCAAGATAATCAGTCAAAAATCGCATTCCACATTCTAAAGTAATAATACGGGCTGACTCGACTAAATTCTCAATTTCTTTTTCGGTAAGAATATCGTGGGCTTTCTCTAAAAATCCTCGACTAAATGCTTCAAATAAAATATTATTTAATGCAACTTTACTTAAATCTTTTTCATCTTCAAGGGCGGTTGATGCTCCCACCCTTATGGCATCGCCATAATCATACAAAACCGAACCAGGCATTACGGTATCTAAGTCAATGACACAAATAGCTTTATTGGTTCTTTCATCAATCATAATATTATTTAGTTTTGTATCGTTATGAGTGACTCGCGTTTTTATTTCACCAGTCTCCAAATATTTCGTAATATTGTTTAAATATTCTTCACGACTATACAAAAATTTTATTTCATTAAATACTTCAAGAGCTCTTCTTTTTGGGTCTTCATTTACAACTTCTTTAAATCGACGAAATCTTGCTGGCGTATTATGAAAATTAGGAATAGTAATGGCTAATTTTTCAATGGGAAAATCCATCAGTTGCCTTTGAAAAGTCCCAATGGCTTTGCCAACTTCATAAAACAATTCCGGGTTCTCAACAATTTCGTAAGTTTTAGCTCCCGTCACAAAACGGTAGCAACGCCAAAACATATCATCAATATGGACATAGGATTTAGCATTGACAGCAGGCACTATTTCTAATACGGCTCTTGTTGGGTCGGCGTTTTGTTTTTTCACGATTTCCCGAATATAATTCGTCACCAGTTCAATATTACTCATAACTTCACGAGGTTTTTTAAAAACCACCGTATTTAATTTTTGAAGAATGTATTTTTCATCATCACTGGTAATAACCATATACGTTTTATTGATGTGTCCATTACCAAAAGGAATCATCTTAACCGCTCTTCTACCAAATTCATACATTTCCAATACTCTTTGCATTGACTTATCGCTCCTTCAATTCACCTACATATTTTCCGAAAATAAAAAAAAGCTCCGGCTATTTACCCCTTTGACTAATTTATTATACCATAGCAAAAAAAAAAAGCAAGAGAGGGAAAATAAAAAGATTTATATTTTCTCAATTTCTTGTTTTTTTTATTCATTTTTTTATTCGGATTTAAGGCTTTTATAAAAACGAAAGTATTTTTGCTGTTCGCTTTCCCTTGGGGTTTTAAAGTGGCCTGCATTTAAAAAACCACAGTGATGGTAAAAAGCTATAGCTGGAAGATTATTTTGACTCACAAAAAATTCGATTTTATCAATACAATGGGCTTTCGCCCAATCTTGAATTAAGTCCATCAATGATTTTCCAATTCCTTGTTTTTGCAAACTAGGTTCAACAATCAATCTCGTTAAGTATAATACTTCTTGGAATCCGCTTTGATCTTCTAATAAAGAGGTTGTTCGAGAAATACCAGCAACGGTTTGAAGACCTTTTTTTAAGACCATCAAATGTCCCTCGTTATAGTCATTCAAAACATCTTCATATTCAGGATAATCTTCATTCCAAACGCATATGTTCTGTCGCTTGTAGATGTTTTTTTTTATATCAATCATTTTTCAAACTTCAATTACATCCGAAAAGTCGGCTTTTACCAAAGTGTTCATGGTTTTTTTCTCTTTGCTTCTTCAACTTTTAAACTTAAATATTCCCATCTTTGTAATTTTTCATTTGTTTTTGTTTCTAACGAAGTTTTTTTATCTAACAACGGTTTTTGTAATTCATAATTACCGATGGTTTTTGCGATATCTAAATCTAGCATCGATATTTGTGTTTCTAAATCATCGATGACTTCCTCAATTCCTTGAAACTCCAGTTGTTCTTGAAATGTCAACCGATTCGGTGGCATTTTCTTGCGATATTCTGCTTCTTCTTTCTCCTTTGGAACAATAGTAATCGGTTGTGCTAAGAAATCACTATATTTTCCAAGGTGCGCTTTAATGACTCCGTTTTCTTCAAAATCAAAAAAACGATCACACACTTTGTCCAAAAAAAAGCGATCATGAGAAGCGACAATCACGGCCCCTTCGAAATCATCCAAATAAGACTCAAAAACATTCATTGTGGAAATGTCTAAATCGTTAGTCGGTTCATCAAGTAATAAAATATTGGGAGAAGACATAAGTAAAGACAAAAGCATCAATCGTCTTTTTTCTCCCCCCGATAGCGTACCAATTAAAGCAAAAGGATTGTCAAACATAAATTTTTCAAGCATTTGCAAAGCTGAATAAGAATTTTTTCCGCTTTTTACGACTTCTGCAATTCGTTTAATAAAATCGATAATCCTTAAATTATCTTCCAAGATATCATTTTCCTGAGATAAATAACCTACTTTGACCGTTTCACCAATCACCACTTGACCGGAATCGGGCATGATTAGTTGGGCCATGATTTTTAACAAAGTTGTTTTTCCACAACCATTTTTACCAGTTATCCCAATTCTTGCATCATTGGGGATGATAAAAGAAAAATTCTTGATTAAAGGATTTTGATAAGTTTTATTAATGTTTTTTAATTCAATCGTTTTTCGACCAAGTCTACTGGCCGTACTCTCCAAATCCAGAACTTCTTTTTTCACAAAGGAAATCTCCGATAATTCTTCATATTGATTAATTCTTCTTCGATCTTTGGTAGTTCTTGCTTTGGCTCCGCGACTAATCCATTGCTGCTCTTTTCGCAAAAACGCATCGCGTTTTCGCTTACTTGCGATTTGTTTTTCTTCTCTTTCTAACTTTAAACTTAAATAATGCGAATAATTAGCGCGATAAATATAGAGGTTACCGTCTTCTAATTCAAATATTTTGTTAGTGATTCTTTCTAAAAAATAGCGGTCATGGGTGACCATTATTATCACTTTACTGGAACTGATTAATAATTTTTCCAACCAAAGAATCATTTGTGCATCTAGATGATTGGTTGGTTCATCGAGAATTAAAACATCGGATGGAGCCACAAGCGTTTGCGCTAAAGCTAAGCGTCGCTTTTGACCGCCCGATAAATGGCCGATTATTTCATCAAAATCATCAAAGCCTAGTTTAGTTAAAGCTGTTTTTATCTCATGATCAAGCAAAACATCTGACTTGGCACCAAATTCTCTTTTCATATGATCCATTATGGTTAAATCATCATTTAAATCAAGGCTTTGAGGCAAATAGCCAATTTTAACCGAACTACCATATTCAATTTTTCCTTCATCGGGTTCTTCAAGTTGCGATAAAACTTTTAATAAAGTGCTTTTACCGGTGCCATTGTTACCAATTACACCAATTTTATCTTTACTTTCAAGAGAAAAGGTGATTTTTTCAAATAGTTTTTTGACACCATAATTTTTACTTATGGTTTCCACATTAAGAATCATTATGACTTCTCCTTAAAAAAAGATATTGTTAAATATCTTTTCCTTCTTGAATATTAGCTTCGATTAATTCCATAAAACCGCCATTTTGCGATAGCCTTCTAAATAATAAATAACCAACTACTGAGACAACTGCAAATTCACCGACTGCAACCGATACCATCGATGCCAATAAAGGTAAATCCAAAACAATCATTAGTTCAAAGCCAACAATAATGGCATTAAAAATAACGGGGAATAAGGAAGCAACAAATAAATTTTGACTTTTATAGATAAAAAAACAAGCAATAACGGTTGCAAAGGTTCCTAAAACGACATCAATAATCCCTAAAGGTGAAAAGAAATTGGCTATTAAGCAACCAATTGTTAATGGATAAATATAATCTTTACGAAAAAAACATAATAAAACGAGAATCTCCGAAATTCGGAATTGAATCTCAGAATATGATAGGGGATTCCAAATGGTTAAGACAACATAAATGGAAGCCACAAGTGCCATTTTTATAATCGATTTTACTTTCATGAAAACTCCTTGTTTTTTTGAGATGGTTAGGCAAGGAACATCTCGATGAAGATATTATAACATAAACCATGCAAAAAATAAATTATTTAAGTGAATACAAACCAAATTTGTCTTTAATTCTTGTCAATTTTTTTACTAAAGGTTTTTCAAGAATAAGCAGAAAAAGGCCATTTGAAACAACATAGGTAATCATGATGGGAAAAGAGAATGTCACAAAGGCAAGATAACGTTTTAAAATGAAAGTCCCATCAACGGATAGAGATGTCCATATGTCTAAAATTAACGAAAAAACGATGCCACTAAGAGCTCCATAAATTAAAATCATCAACATGTTTTTTGAACTCGCTTTATTAAAAAGCAACCCCGCAAAAAAGCCAATTATTCCCCAAGCAAACATTTGAAAAGGAGTCCAAGGACCATGCCCAAAATACATATTGGATAACACAGCTGTCAATGCTCCAACCATAAACCCCATCTCTTTCCCAAAAACCATGGCCACAATAATCGTAAAAGCGGCAACTGGTTTAAAACTCGGAATAACAGAAAATATAATTCGGCTTACAACCGATATCGCAATTAAAACCGCCACCAAAACTAACTCCCTAGCATCGGGGCTTTTTTTCTCAAAATGGATAAAAAAGGGGGTACAAGCTAATAATGCAATAATAATCGAGATTATTTCAAATTGAGAATCTTCAAACAAAAGATAGCCAACCAATAAAGCCATCGGAATACCGACAAATATAACTAAAAGGTTAATTATTTTTCTCATTTGGCACCATTTTGTTTTGCCAAGCATACGACTTCTTCTTCGGTAATTAAATGATCATACATGTGCCGGGAAAGACGATTGGATGAAGTTGTATAAAAGGTATTACCCGAAAAAAACTGATGCGGATTTCCTTGAGCAATAATTTCACCATCGAATAGCATCGCATTTTTATTACTCACAAGAGCCGCAAATTCGATATCATGACTGGCAATGACGATTGTTTTCCCTTGTTTTTGCAGTTCTTTCAACAATTGTTTTAAAGTACCTTTTAAATCCGCATCCAAACTTTTAGAAGGTTCATCTAGCAAAATAATGTCAGGATTTCTTAGTAAAATTTTTGCTAGCGCAACTTTTTGCTGTTCTCCCCCACTTAAATCATAGGGGTGTTGTTCTAAAATTTGGTTTAAAGAAAATAAATCAATGACATCCTTTAATCGTATCGCAAAATCAGCATGTGCAATTTTCAAGAATGATTCCATTTCTTGTAATTCTTCGATTACGGAATCAGCAATAAATAAATCTTGAGGATTTTGGGGAAGAAAGGAAATAACGGGTTGATTTCTCCAAGCATATTTAACCCTACCGGAATAAGGTTTTAATAAGCCCGCTAATAGTTTCAACAATGTCGATTTTCCACTTCCGTTTCCACCAACAATGGTCACTATTTCCCCTTGCTTAATCGAAAAACTAAGACCTCGTAAAATATCATTACTATTTTTTTCATAACGAAACCAAATATTGCTTAATTGCATCATATCCAAAGATACGCCTTTGGGTTCCTGTCGTATCAACGCTTTGGTTTTGGTTTGAA
The DNA here is from genome assembly GCA_050177775.1 of Bacilli bacterium. Lineage (GTDB taxonomy): Bacteria > Bacillota_I > Bacilli_A > ML615J-28 > CAG-698 > UBA2253. The sequence goes on from JBFXGS010000011.1 coordinate 13,465, forward strand.
AATGAGAGGTAAGCCATTTTTTCCCCGAATTAACATCTAGAGGACATTCATCATTAAAAGAAAATTCACGATAAATCTTAATAGGAGCAGGAAAATCAATCATGGAAAGGTTGTTTCTTTTACTTATTTCAGGCGGAGTATCAAATGCCAATAATGATCCTTGATCAAGCACCATAATTCGATCAACTAAAGTCCATAGTTCAGCTAAGTGATGCTCAACAATAATGATGGTTAAACCTAATTCTCGATTTAATTTTTTTAATGTTTGTAAAAACTCAGAAGCCGCAATCGGGTCAAGTTGGCTGGTTGGTTCATCAAGCAATAATATTTTTGGTTCCATGACCATAATACTGGCAAGATTGAGAAGTTGCTTTTGTCCACCGGATAAATCCGTCGTTTTTTGCCGAAACCAAGAAGTTATTCCAAAAAAACTAGCCATCTCACCGACTCTTAAACGAATTACATTGGGATCATAACCAAGGTTTTCTAAACCAAAAGCTAATTCTTGAAAAACAAAATCCGAAACAATTTGGCTTTCAACATTTTGAAAAACATAACCAATTTCCGCTGTTTGTTCTCGAAGAGAAAGCTTCTTTATGCTTTGGTTTTGGTATTCAATTTCGCCCGCCATTTTCCCAAAAGGAGCAACTGTCTGTTTAATTAATTTTAATAAGGTTGTCTTTCCACTTCCGGTCGAACCACTCAACAAAATAAATTCTCCTTCATGGATTTGAAATGAAAGGTTCTTGAGGGCGCAAACCCCGTTAGAAAAAAAGAAAGTTAAATTTTTAACATCCAATAACGCCATACAATAGCCTCCTTTCCAGCCATGATAATCAGAAAAAGCCCCAATAAAGAAAATGCCAGATAACCAGTTATTTCTTTTAACGTAAAAGTTAAATTAGAAAAGGTCGGAAAAAAAGAAAAATCATAAACGTTTAAAAATTCTTTGGTTGAAACAGTCATAAAAAGAAGTAAAATATAAACCAAACTAAGACCATCAACAAATCGAAAGGTAAAATTCGTAAAGGAAGTTCTCGGTTTCAATCCGTATCCTCGTGATTTCATTGTATCGGCTGTTTCAAGAGCATTCTCTAAAGACCAAGTCACAAGCATCGAAAACATTCTTAAGTAATGTTTTATTTTTTTGATAAAGGTCGTTTGTGCATACAACCCCATTCCTTTTTGTCCTTCTTCAATTTTTTGCATTTGTTTTCTCATTAAGGGAATAAACCTAAATCCCATTGACAAGATTAAAGATATGGTCGGGACAATTTTACCAAATAAGTAATACATTTTTTCGGTGGTCATGATTTCATTAAAGACGTTAAACCAAAGGATAATGGCTCCCAGCATGATTCCTATGAATAACCCTTTTAAGAAACTCTCCATTGTGAAGGAAATATTACCAATATTGAATAAGATTGTCTCACCATTTTGATTAAACAGGGGATTAGTTACCGTAATAACGAGAATGATAATCAAGATTATCAGCATATTTTTCCAAAACAATTGGGCTTTTTGAAACAATGCGTTGGTAATAAGTGAACTTACAAATGATATAGTTAAGAAAAGCGGGTTTGAAGTAAGCATGGTTAAAAACAAAAGGCTTAATAAAAAGACTAAGGAAACAATAGGATGTAATTTTCTAAAATAAACCATACTTCCTCCAAAAAAAAATGCCACTTTCAGTGGCAAATACGAAAAACAATTTAACTCGCCATTTCCCACCGAAATGTTTTGGTTTTATTTATGGCAGGTCTCCTGACTCGGATATCTTTTCTTACTTCACCTTCCCGATTGCTCAGTGGTTATCGAAGTAGATCAATCCTTACAGTAGCGGGGGCTGTTGTGGCTTTTACCACATTCCCTTTTAATGCTTTTTTAAAGCAACCAATAAATATTTTTATAATTTTTTAAATCCGACTTTTACAAAATCAATATAATTGTTGTAATCATGTTTGATTTCATCTTTATCAGCACGTTTCGTTAAAAAGATTTCCAGGCAGTTCTTCCCAATCATTTTGATAATGTTGAGCAATTTGGGAAAATGTTGGGACCTTTTAATCTCATCAGGAAAATAAGTTTGATCAATATCGACGTCCGGTTCCACAATTTTTGAAAGTAATGCTTCATATAAGGAATTTTCATTAAAAACGGATGACATGACATTTAACCGAAACTGACGATTTTCTTCAATAGTCAATTTATCAATTGTATGAGAAAACTTTATTTTTAACGCTTCATATACGTCATTTTCGGTTTGTTCAAGATATTGAGTAAACTTTCGTTTATCGATTCCATACATATAATGAAGTAAATAGACAAATAAGTCTTCAACATTATCAAAATATTGGTAAAAGCTTCCACGGGGGATGTCCGCTTCTTTTACAATATTCGCGATGATGGCTCGTTCAAGGGGAACTCGCGAAAACTCTTTTTTTGCAGCTTTCAAAATCCTAATGCGTTTTTCTTTTGGTAAGCTTAAAAATGTTTTTGTAGGCACAATTTACCTCCTTAGACATATTCTTTTTTTCTTGGTATTTTATTTTAACATAATAAACCAAGAAAGTCAAATCATAGTATTTACAAAAATTTTTTTGAATTAAAATATATTTGTTAAATTCAATAAAATCTATCATCTTTCTTCTATAAGACCATTTATGGATATTTATCTTGTCAAAAAAAGATAATCGTCTTAAAACCGCCATTTTCATAGTTTTTTCATTGATTTTCTTAAAAAAACAACTGATTTAAAGGTCTTTTTCAAAAAATGGATTTTTAAATCTTTAAATCCCCCAATTTAATCCAACCCTTTTTTCTAAATATAATATCAATTATCCACACTAAAACAATCGGCAAAGCGATTTGTAATACTAAAACACTGAGCCAAAACCACAAATTATTTCCCATTGCACTAAAAGTTGCCAATTGTCCGACTAACCCCGATGTTCCCATACCACTTCCATAATAATCGGTTTGGACATGAAAAACCAATGTTGAAAGAGGACCTAAAACAGCACTAACAATAATGGTCGGAAGCCAAATCAAAGGTTTCTTTAAAATGTTTTTAAATTGCAGCATCGAAGTCCCAATTCCCACCGAAATAACTGTTCCTAAATTATTGTCTTTTCTTGACATGACCGCAAACCCAACCATTTGAACGCAACATCCGACCACCGCTGCCCCACCCGCTAAACCACCTAATTGAATGGATATGGCAATTGCGGCTGATGAAATAGGGGCCGTTAAAATCATGCCCATGACCACAGCAATGATGATTCCCATAATCAATGGTTCTTCGGTTGTTGCCCATTGGATGAAATTGCCAATTCCCATCATCATCGAACTAATCGGTTTGTTAATCAATAAAAACAAACCATAAGCGACTGCTGCTGAGAGTAATGGCACAATAATGATATCAATCGGCGTTTTCTTTCTTAATATTAATTTTGTCAATTCAATGGCACCGATAACACATAAGTACTCAACAAAAGGATCGCCGGGGCGACCAAATAAAAGGGTGGAGGCGATTCCTCCAGCCACACCGGCAGCAATCAATTTCAACCCTTCAAGTTTTAGACTCCAAGCAACTCCGATTCCTATACCAATACCCGTCATAGTTTTTAAGAGATTAGCTAGTTGAACAATGGTTGGCGCAACAAACAATGTTCCAATTGTCCCGATAATGGTCCCGATTATTAAAGTTGAGAATAACCCATATGCCATCCCATTCAATGTTTTCACAAAATAATCTAACAAGTTTTTTAAAATGTTTTTTGTTTTTTCATTTATTTTCCATTTCATATGCTTTTCCTCTTTCAAGCGTCATCATTGTAACACAAAGTAATAGCAAATACAAAAACTTTTTTTTCTTAATTTAAAAGAAAATCCAACCAACCGCATAGAGCAACCCAAATAAAACAATTTGATGAACAAAATATAACCACAGGGCGTTTCTTCCTAAAAAATTTAAAGGTTTAATGTTTAAATTTCTTGAAAAAAGGCTTTTTCGCTCATAGTATATTTTTTCCCCAATGACAATTCCCATCATATAAATGCCCATATATGGTATTAATGGATAATAATCACCGGAACTGAAATTATTGCCATAAATATTGAAAGGTACTAATAAATAATATCGATTTAAAGTATCAATAAAAGGTGAAGAGAAAGAAATAACATCTAATTCCATTAAGGTTCCCAAAACCAGTATCACCAAGCTTAAAGCCAATAAAACGTAACGATTAAGTTTTAAGAATAATGGTGTCAATAACATGGCAAGAGCAAGACAATGCAGTATTCCAAAATAGATGGTCAGCCCTTGAAAATCAAGAACAATTTCAATGACGGCTGTAATCGCCGTTAACCCTAAGGAAATTAATAAAAGTTTTCCCCCTCGGCGTAAATTGCTTCTTGATAAGTTGGATGAAATACCGGATACAAAAAGAAAAACTCCCGAAACAAGTAAAACTCTAAGCAAGAGGGCAATATCCAAATCGCGATAATCGGAACATAATTTACATAGACGATAAAGCCAATGGTCAGTCGGACCATCAAACCAAACATATAAAAAAACTCGACCCAAATCGTAAGTTAAATGATCAAGTACCATTAAGATAAAAGCTAATCCTCGTAAAGCATCGAGTTCCCAAATCCGTGGTTTCTTCATTTTCTTCTCCTTTATCAATAGGTAAGTTATTATATCATAAACATTTTGAAAGATAAATAGCAAAAAAGCCGAGGCTTAAGCTCGGCTTTGGATAAACTATTTTTTCAAACTAATTAATTTATCTATTCCCACAAAAATCAAGTTCAGGACAATTCCCACAATCGCCGCTGAAGCAATAGCCGGAGCTTTCATCCCAAAAATGGGAATCATTCCTCCCGGAAAGGCAAATGAGCCACCAATTCCGATGATCAAAATTGAAGCAATAATGGCTAAACTCTTGGCATCAAATAAATCGACTTTTTTATCAATCATAATCGCCACGCCTTGTGCCCCGATTACGCCGAACAAATAAATCGAAATTCCACCGATAACAGCTCCGGGGATTGAGTACACCGCCGCTGATAATGGTGTTATGAAGGAAATAAACATCGTAATGATGGCAGCAGCCATTAAAACATGAACCGAGAAATTTTTTGTAATCGACATCGTACTAATATTTTCACCATAGTTTGTTCCAGCCGGTCCACCAATGGCGCCACTAACCATATCCCCAATACCATCACCGATTAAGTTCCATCCCAGTAAATCGGCAATTTTATAGGATTTTTCACCTTTTTTCTCTAAGGATAAATTATTGACATAAATATCAAGTTGATGTAAATGGGCGGTTGATTCTGGAATAGTCGCAATGGCAATTGGCATAATCGCCACTACGGCTGTCCAAGAAGGAATCGGCAGTGTTAAATGTGGAATCGTGATTATCGATTGTCCCGTTAATGAGTCAAAATTGACAAATTTATAACCCGCAATCCAGCCTATAACCAAAGCAACAATGTAACCCGTAAGTAAGCCAAGCAAAATAGGTATTTGTCCCCATGTTCCTTTTTTTAGATAAACAGAGAAAAGAATGGTTGACAATAAAGTGACAATCGCAATGATCCAGCTAAGATTTTGAACACTTCCTGCCGGAACATTTGTTACGTTATTTAATGCTGCTCCAGCAAGCGATAAACCGATGATTATGGCTACCGGTCCGGTAACAGTCGGAGGCAGAATTCTTTCAATGGTTTTCATTGAAAAACGAGAAACCACTAAACCGGCGGCAATGGAAACTAAACCCGACATGATAATTCCAAATTGGGCTTGACCAATTAAAGAATCTGAAGCCACCCCGTTTGTCCAAGCTTCCGTGGTCGTTATCGAACAAATCGCCGCAATATAACTGAAACTTGAACCATAATAAAGAGGTATTTTCCTTTTTGTGATTAAAATAAAGCATAAAGTTGCCAATCCACTTGCGAAAATAGTTGTTGAAACATGAAAGCCTGTTAAGATTGCAACTAAAACTGTGGCTGGGAACATGACAATAATTTGTTGAAATGCAAACAACACCAACTTTAAAAAGGTGGGATTTTCATCAGGCAAATAACCAATGATTTTTTCTTGTTTTTCCATTTTTCTCTCCTTCTTTATTTTTCTAAAAAAAGACGAATCATAGAAATGATTTCGTCTTGTTTTTTTTAAATAACACCGATAACGGTTAAAGCATTGAATACAAAATAAATGATAAATAATCCAGAACTAATCCAAATAATTGGATGAATTTCTTTTGCTTCTTTTTTACATAATTTCACAATAATGTAGAAAATAAAACCAAAAGCAATACCAATGGAAATGTTATAAGCTAAAGCCATTAAAACACCAGCGAAGAAAGCTGGAATTGCTTCAGTTAAATCACTCCAATTAATATCTTTGAAGCTTCCCATCATCATGATTCCCACAACGATTAAAGCTGGAGCGGTAGCAGCGCTTGGAATAACGCCAACAATTGGTGAAATCACTACACAAAGCAAGAATAATAAAGCTGTGAAAACACTAGTCAAACCAGTTTTTCCGCCCGCTTCGATTCCTGCGGCACTTTCAATATAAGTAGTGGTATTGGAAGTTCCCAATAATGCGCCTACGGAAGTGGCAATCGAATCAGCAAATAAGGCTTTTTCCATTTTTGTTTTAAAGCTTTTTCCATTTTCAATGGATAATAAATCTTCATCAGTGAAGATGCCTGTTCTTCGACCAGTTCCAATAAAGGTTCCGATTGTATCAAAAGTATCAGTCAAACTAAAAGCAAAGATTGCCAGTAAAGCCATTGGCCAACGGCTGACATCACCAATTAAATTGCCTAACCCATCCGGTCCAAAAGCAGCAAAAGCGGTTGTCCCTAAATCTTTAAAAGGGCCAACAATATCAAATTCAAAACCTGTGAATTTGGTAATACCCATTGGAATACCAATCAAAGTCGTAACTACAATCCCAATTAAGATTGCTCCGCGAACTTTTAATAGAAGTAAAACAACCATTAAAATTAAACCGATTAAACCAAGGACCGGAACAAGCGTATTGAAGTCCGTTAGGGCAGGAACAATGCTTGAATCAATGAAAGCTGTGCCGAAAGACTCCGTCCAATGACCTGGGTCAGCGGTAAATTTTAATAAGCCGGCATTTTTAAAACCGATATAAGCAATAAAAATACCAATTCCTCCACCAATGGCATGTTGAAGGCTTTTGGGAATAGCTCTAATAATGGATTTTCTAACTTTTGTAACAGTAATAACAACATTAATTAGTCCACAAACAAAGACTAAAAGTAATGCTTCTTGCCAAGAAAAACCTAATCCAAAACATACGGTATAAGTAAAGAAAGCATTTAAACCCATTCCCGGAGCTAAGGCATAAGGAACGTTGGCAAATAGTCCCATGACTAATGTTCCGATTACGGTTGCGAAAATAGTAGCTAAAAATACACCGCCGATAGGCATTCCAGTTTGGGAAAGCATGGCAGGATTGACAAAAATAATGTAAACCATGGCGAAGAAAGTTGTTGCACCGGCAACAAGTTCCTTGGTCCACGTTGTTCCATTATCTTTTAATTTGAAAAAACTGTCTAGTTTGTTCATTAAATCCGTGAAGACCTTTCTCTTATATTTAGTTTTGGGCGCAAAAGAAAAAGCAAGTATATTTCTATACTCGCCAATAAATTCACATGCTAAAAGAGTGGGTGAATTAACCAATAGTCAAGCAATTTAAGGTCGCTTGGTAGAAACTCTGGAACCATATTATCCATATTATATTGGCGAATGCTATTAAA
>JBFXGS010000012.1:0-20952 GCA_050177775.1 Bacilli bacterium
AAATTCATTAAACCTAAATGTTTTTCTAAAAAAACTATATCGTCAAGCTGTTTCGCGGCTGTGGCGATGGCTTTTTGTTCGTTAGCCACATCACAATTCATAATGCGATTTACATAGTTGTTTAAGTCTTTTTTAATTCTTAAGTCTTCAAAAACAAACAAAGAAGTTGATGCACCAATAAATCTCAAAAAATCGCCAATGTGTTCCGCTTTTTTCAAATAAACGACTTCGCCTTTATGACGAGAAATTTTTTTTGGTTCTAATCCCTTTTCTTCCAATAATTCAAAAATAAAGTTGGCATCTTCTTGATTAGGACAAACAATCTCAAAATGATAATTATTAGTGTTGGGATCATTGATCGATCCTTTCGCTAAAAAGGCGCCCCGTAAAATACTGGTTTTGCAACAGTCTTTGGAAAACAAATCTTTCGCAATCATATCATTTAATTCGTAATTAGTGTTGATTAATTGTAAATCAAGCAATATTTCCATATCGTCATCAACGAAGGAAACAACATAAAGTGGTTTATAGTCTAAATTGTTTGTCTCTTTTTTTAATATTTCAACTTGTTTATGATAAATGTGTTTGAGTAAAAAAACAATTCTTCGGGCTGATTGAATGGAGGACGTCGCAAAAGTGACTTTAAAATTATGATTGGAAATGCTGATTGATGATTTTAAGCGAATGATTTCATAAAGCTCCGCTTTTAAACAACAATCATCAAGCGCAATGCTGCTGATTTCTTTTTTTATATCACTTGCGAACGACATAATTACTCCTATTTTAAATATTTATTGGCACTTAAAGCGGCAATCGCTCCATCATTTATCGCCGTGGCAATTTGGCGAATTTCTTTTTGGATCGCATCTCCGGCCGCAAACAAGCCTTTGACTTTGGTTTCAAAATGGTTATCAACCGCAATATAGCCATTGCTTTCCACAACCCCCAAATGCTTTAAAAAAGTTGTGGAAGGATCATAACCGATAAATTCAAAGCATCCGGCAACCGGTAAAATGGTTTCTTCACCGGACTTAACATTGTTAAGGCGAAGGGCTTCCAGTTTACCGTTGCCAATGAATTCAACGACCTTTAAATTAAGCATCATCTTAATATTAGATAATGATTTAACTTTGGTAACAAGCGCTTCATCAGCTCGAAAACCTTCACGATGATGAATTAAAAACACATTTTTAACTAAAGATGAAAGAAAGATGCTTTCTTCAAAAGCCGAATTTCCTCCGCCAATGACCGCAACATCAAGGTTTTTATAAAAGGCGCCATCACAAATCGCACACCAAGAAATCCCTCTTCCGCTCAATTCATCTTCGCCCTTGACCCCCAAAGTTTTGTGGACGGTTCCCGTTGCCACAATCACGGCTTTGGCTTCTAAAGTTTCATCGCCCGTTAAAACAAAGTGGTCACCAACTTTTTGGATGTCTTTTACCCCAAACCAAAAAAACGGTACTCCTAAAGCGACGACTTGATCATACATCGACATCGATAAATCAGCCCCATTAATTGATTTGAAACCGGGGTAATTTTCAATAAAGGCGGTGTTAACCATTTGCCCGCCCGGAACATTTTGTTCAATAATTCCGACTTTTAAATTGTTGCGAGCGGTGTAAATGGCTGCTGTTAAACCCGCAGGACCAGCGCCAACAATTAAAACATCAAACATTGATTTCCTCCACTATTTTAATTAAATCTTTAAAATGATGAGCGATATAAGTTGCTCCACTTTTTACTAATTCCGGCTTTTGAAATAAAGCCCAAGTCACGCCAATGGTCGGTAACTTCGCGTTTTGGCCGGTTTGCATATCAACGGGCGAGTCCCCAATAAAGACGCCCGGTTCTTGAAAATGATCAAGGATAATCTTGACACCTTCAGGATCAGGTTTTGGTTTTTTGACACCATCAAACCCGACAATAAAATCCATTTCGGAAAGTAAACTCCCGATTTGCAATCCTTCTTTAACGGCTTCTAAAACTTTATTTGAACATACCGCCAAATGATACCCCCTAGCTTTTAATGCTATTAAAGTTTCTAAAGCATCAGGAAAAGCTTTTAAATAATGGGGAGTATTTTTTTTACTAAATTCTCGATATTTCAAAACAAGACGTTTTGCCAACTCCTCATCATGAACAACTCTGAGAAAGGAATCAATTAATGGCGGTCCAAAAAAACTTTCCAACATGGATTCCGTATAACGATGATTTGGCAGATAGTTGTGAAAAACATCAACAAAATTTTGACGAATTAGCGGATACGAATCAAGCAAAGTGCCATCTAAATCAAATATTAGAACCATTTTTTACCGCTGCCACTTGTTCAGAAAAAGACACGGGATGAACTTTATAAATGCGACGTAAAACAAACAAAACAATCCCGGCAACAACCATAAAAACCGAAATAACTTGGGCTTGACGGAATTGATGGTTAAAAATAGTGACCATTAAGGCATCCGTTCTGATGCTTTCAATAAAGTAGCGAAGGACACCATACCATACTAAATAAAACAAAGCTGCATCCCCAAGCCAATATTTTTTCCAATACTTTCTTATGAAAATAAGAATCATTAAACCGATAAAGTTAAAGAACGATTCATAAAGGAAAGTCGGATGCATATAGTTTCTCGTAATCGATTCAATCGGAGCATTATACCAATTATCCGATAAATACATTTGATCAATGATAAAATCGGGTAATTTTAAGCGCTCTAAAAAAGCTCTTCCTTCCACGATGGAAGTGGAAATCGGGCCGCCGTGGGCTTCTTGATTAAAGAAGTTTCCCCAACGTCCGGCAATTTGACCAATAAAGAAACCGGGAAGTAATAATTCTAAGACAGCATAAAAATCCATCTTTCTTTTCTTACAAAAGAAATAAGCAAAAATGGCAGCCGCAATGACGGCTCCATGAATGGCAAGTCCGCCTTCTTCATTAATAAAACCGGTAAATATTTTTAACGGGTCTTGACTAAAGCCGCCGGAATTCCAAGAGAAAATGACATAATAGAGTCTTGCTCCCAAAACACCAATTAAGACGCCCCAAATAAAACCATCAAATAAATCATTTTCCTTAACGCCTAAATTTTTAGCAACTTTCATTCCATAAAAATAAGCTATCATAATGCCTGTTAAAATACAAATGGCATACCAATAAATATTCCTGCCAAAAATCGTAAAAGCGACACGATCAATAATCGTAATCTCATTGCCGATAGTATCTTGACCGGTGCGAATACTGCAACCAACTAAAAATAACGAAATAAATAAAAGAATTGTTAAGATAATATAACGTTTTGTTTTCATTTTTTGACCTTCCTTATTTCAATAATTTTGTTTTTGTTTAAAAATAAAAGTCTCATTATACTGCGAGCCACAATAAAAATTAAAAAGAAAATTAAAGTTTTTCCACTGGAAAGAGGTTCTAAATTCGGAATAATCATCCACGCCAAGATAAACGATATAATCATTATCGGTATATAAATTAACCCAAATGAAGATATCACAATGCGGAAGAAATAGTGGGTTACTAGTCGTTTCAAAATTAATTCAATTACCGAAAACAAAACACTCAGAAAAATAATGTTTAAAATGTTACTTTCCGTAAACTCTAAATAACCGTTAATGCTGATAATTAATAATAAATCAAACAAAAAGGAAAGAATGGAAGTGACTAAGATTGATTTCCATGTTGGCTTTTTGGGATTAATTCGGACCAATTGAATCTCGCCCTTTTCCTCAAGTTGATCTTTTAGTTCATCAACCAAATGATTGATTTGATCTAATTCATCATGTTTTGGTTCTTCGGACTGGGGTTCGGATGGTTTTTTCTCGTTCATTTGGTATCCTTTCTTCTTATTTCAAAACTTTCTTCAAATACTGTCCTGTATAAGATGCTTCACACTTGATTATTTCTTCCGGAGTTCCTGTAAAGATTACTTCACCGCCATAGTCGCCACCTTCGGGACCTAAATCAATTAAGTAGTCGGCACTTTTAATCACATCTAAATTGTGCTCAATGATAATGACACTGGCCCCTTGATCAACAATGAAGTTGATGACTTCTAAGAGTTTTTTCACATCATCGGAATGAAGTCCCGTGGTTGGTTCGTCTAATAAATAAATGGTTTTGTCGGTAATCTTTTTATGTAATTCACTGGCCAATTTCACTCTCTGAGCTTCACCACCCGAAAGAGTGGTTGCGCTTTGACCTAAGCGAATGTAACCTAGACCAACATCCGCCATCGTTTGCAATTTGTTTTTGATTTGCGGGATTTTATCAAAGAAAGGCAATGCTTCCGTAACAGTCATTTGTAAAACTTCCGCGATATTTTTGCCACGATACTTTACTTCTAAGGTTTCCGGATTATAACGACTTCCATGACATTCTTCACAAGGGATATAAACATCGGGTAAGAAATGCATTTCAATACGAATGACGCCATCGCCCCCACAACGTTCGCAACGTCCGCCTTTCACATTGAAAGAAAAACGACCTTTGTTATATCCGCGTACCTTAGCTTCAACACTCTCCGAAAACAAATCGCGAATATGATCAAAGACACCGGTATAAGTGGCAGGATTACTTCTTGGTGTTCTTCCAATCGGTGCTTGATTAATATCAATGACTTTTTCAAAGTCCTTGCTGCCAATAACGGCTTCACATTTACCGGGGGTAATTTTGGCGCGGTTAATCTCTTTCGAGAGCGTCTTTAACAAAATCTCATTTATTAAAGTTGATTTTCCACTCCCACTAACGCCCGTGCAAACCACAAGCATGCCTTCGGGAATGGTAACATCAATTGCTTTTAAATTATTTTCTTGGGCTTTTTTGATTTCAATAAAGCGACCGTTACCAGTTCTTCTGGTTTTAGGAATCGGAATAAACTTGGTTTTCGCAAGATACTGTCCGGTAATACTCTTTTCATTGGCCATTACTTCTTGCGGTGTCCCGATGGCGACGACTTCACCACCAAGTTCTCCGGCATATGGCCCAATATCAACAATAAAATCGGATTGCATCATGATTTCTTCATCATGTTCAACCACAATTAAAGTATTTCCTAAATCCCGCATTTCTTTTAAAGCTTTAATCAAGCGCCCATTATCGCGCTGATGAAGTCCGATTGACGGTTCATCAAGGACATATAAGACCCCGGTTAAATGAGAACCGATTTGCGTAGCTAAACGAATACGCTGACTTTCTCCGCCTGAAAGAGAACCGGCGCTCCGAGCTAACGTTAAATATTCTAACCCAACATCGATTAAAAACTGCAAACGTTCCTTAATTTCCTTTAACACCAAATCGGATATTTTTTGTTCTTGGGAATTCAGTTTTAAATTTTTTAAGAAATCATTGGCTTCTAAAATAGTCATTTGGGTAAATTCCCAAAGGTTTTTACCGCCGACAACGACGCTTAAAGCTTCTTTGGAAAGACGCATCCCATGGCATTGCGGACATTCATAATCCGCCAAATAGGAATTATAATATTCTCTTGACATGCTTGAAGTCGTTTCTAAATAACGACGCTCAATTAATGTCGCGACGCCTTCAATGTATTGCGTTTTTCGAAAGGTGTTGTCTCCGCGAGTCGTGATTTGGTAGGTAATCGGTTCTTTTGAGCCAATCAGGATGATTTCTTTTTCCTCATCAGTTAACTCTTGATAGGGTTTATTTAAATCAATTTGGTAGTGCTTGGCCATCTTTTCAAATACTTGCCACTCAATGTTTTCACTATCAACAATATTGCGCAAATACTTAATCGCACCTTCACGAATCGACAATTCGGGATTAGTGACTAATAAGTTGACATCAATTCTTTGTAAGACACCAAGCCCTTTACATTCATGGCAAGCACCAAATGGCGAATTAAACGAAAACAACCTTGGTTCAAGTTTAGGAATCGAAAAATCACAATAAGGACAAGCTAAATGCTCGCTATACATCGACTCCACCCCTTCAATCGAAACAATGACTTTGCCATCACCAAATTTTAAAGCCGCCTCTAAAGAATTAAAAAGGCGCGATCGTCCTTCTTCCTTAAGTTTGATTCGATCGATAACAATATCCAAATTGTGTTTTTTATTTTTATCCAGTTCGATGGTTTCATCTAAATCATAGAATACACCATCAACCCGAATTTTGGAAAATCCTTCTTTACGAATTAAATCAAGCGTTTTTTCCTGAGTTCCTTTTTTTCCAAAAACAGCCGGACTTAGGATAATAACCAAAGAATCTAAACTTGATTCATAGATTTTATCAAGCATTTGGGGAATCGTTTGGGCGCTGATTTGGACATGGTGTTCAGGACAATAGCTTTTCCCAATTCTGGCATACAATAAACGTAAATAATCATAAATTTCCGTTACGGTTCCCACCGTCGAACGAGGATTTTTGTTGGCTGAACGTTGATCGATAGCAATGGCCGGCGATAAACCTTCAATCGAATCCACATCGGGTTTATCAACATTCCCTAAAAACTGCCTGGCATAAGCCGATAAACTTTCCACATATCGTCTTTGCCCTTCCGCATAAATGGTATCGAAAGCCAAAGATGTTTTACCACTTCCCGACAATCCCGTCATGACCACTAATTTGTCTTTAGGAATTTTTAAACTGATGTTTTTTAAATTGTTTTCGCGAGCACCTTTGATTTCGATATATTTTTGCATGATTATTCACCTATTAGTTTGATAAATTGTTCTTCATCAATAATTTTAATATTTAATTTTTCGGCTTGCTGCTTTTTTCTTCCGGCATCGGTGCCACAAACAACGAGCGAAGTGTTTTTACTGACCGAACTTGTGGTTTGTCCGCCATGTTTTTCCACAAGCGCACTCGCTTGTTCTCTGGACATGGTTTGTAATTTGCCGGTTAAAACAATCGTCATCCCTTTAAAGGTCGTTTGAGTACCGGCCGTGGCAACTTCTTGGGGATTAATGCCTAAACTGATTAGTTCATCAATTAAGTTTTGATTGTCCTTCATAAATTCGATGATACTTTTCGCCGTGGCCGGGCCAAAATCTTTTAATTCCAATAAATCTTCCATTTTGGCATTTTTGATTTTTGTTAAATCAGGATAAACTTTCACCAATGCTTTCGCAGCTTTTCCCCCGATTAAACGAATTCCTAAAGCAGTAATAACTTGTGCTAAGTTATTTTGCTTGGAATTTTCAATGGCGGTCAAAAGATTATCAATGCTTTTTTCACCAAAGCCTTCTAAATTAACCAAAGCATCACGATGTTTTTCTAAACGATATAAATCAGGGATGGTTTTTAAGAATCCCAAATTCATCAATTCTTCCACAACCTTCTCGCCCAACCCTTCGATATTCATCCCGGCTTTAGAAGCAAAATAAATCAGCGAAGCTTTTTTAATACCCGGGCAATCCGGATTAACACAATAATGATCCGCTTCTTTTGGTCTTCTTATTAAAGGTTGGAAGCATTCCGGGCAATGCGTGGCCATCACAAACGGTTTGGTGTTTTGGCGTCGCTTAAAATTGACTCTGACAACTTCAGGGATAATTTCCGCCGCTTTACGCACAACGACATAATCGCCAATCGCAATATCGCGTTGGTTGATGAAATCTTCATTATTTAAAGTTGCGCGAGAAACCAATGACCCGGCAATCATGATGGGCTCAAGAAGCGCAATTGGGGTTATCCCTCCCGTTCTTCCTACAGAAAAAATAATGTCTAACAATTTTGTTTCCACTTCTAAAGCCGGAAATTTATAAGCCATGGCCCATTTAGGCGTTTTTACGGTATAACCAAGTTCTTCTTGCATGGAAAAATCATTGACTTTAATAACAACACCATCGGTTTCATAATCAAGTTCCCGACGTTTTTCCCGCCATAACTCTAAATATTCCCAAACTTCTTCAATAGAATCACATAAACGGTAATGGGGGTTAACCATAAAACCCTGCTTTTCTAAAAAAGCCAAAGCTTCCATTTGCGTTTTTATTTGATAATTTTCAGGATTAACCAGCGTATAGGCGAATAAATCAAGTTGTCGTTCTTTCGTAACCTGACTGTCTAATTGGCGCAAGGAACCGCCCGCCGCATTGCGAGGGTTTTTAAACTCTTCTTCGCCATGTTGTTTTCTTTTTTCATTCAAACTTTGAAAAACAGTTTTACGCATGTAGACTTCACCGCGAACTTCCATATCGAGTGGTGAAGATAATTGTTTAGGCATCGTGTTAATGGTGAGCATATTGGCGGTGATGTTTTCACCGACCTCACCATCACCCCTAGTCGCTCCCAGCACAAACTTCCCTTTTTCATAAGTGGCTTGACTGGCAATACCATCAATTTTAAGTTCGCAAACATACTTGGGACGAAGTCCTTCTTTCACAATCCGTTCATGAAAATCAATAATTTCGGCTTTTGTGAAAGCATTGCCGAGCGATAGCATCGGCTTGGCAAAGTGAATTTTTTCAAACTTGGTTGCAGCTTTGGCCCCAACTTTTTGCGTCGGTGAGTTTTTTAAAATAAATTCCGGATGTTTTTTTTCTAAATCCTCTAATTCTCTTAATAAACGGTCATACTCAAAATCCGAAACACTGGGATTATCATTGATATAGTATTCAAAACTATAGCGGTTTAACAAATTAACCAATTCGGTAATGCGTCGTTTTGGATCCATAAGTTTGCCTCACAATCACTTCTATTGTAGTATTATACCACAAACCCGCGTGTTTTCCAAGTAAAAACCACTAAGAAAAAAGCTCTAGTTAATCTAGAGCTCATGTTTTAGGCTTTTGTTTTTTTAGCAAATAATTTTTGACGGTAAAGTAAAACATTGAAGGCCACAAACAAGACGATCAGAATGCCAACGGTAATCAGGGTCTCGATTAACCCGATTGGGGCGTAACCTAATAATAAGAAAATCGGCCAACCGAACATAATGGCATAAGTCGCTTGGAAAATTAAATTATTAGCTGCCGGTGTTTCAAATTTAGAATCAATTTCTCGTAACAGGATAATGCCGGTGCTGTACGTACCCGTTAATGTGCCAAACAAAGACAAGAAGGATTCTTCCACATAACCAGGGAAACAATACTTCGAGGTTTTATAAACATAAAGATAGGTAACCAATGTTCCGACCACACAAATTAAGATGAGCGGAATTAATAAGCCTTTTAAGACCGAGATCTGAATGGCGCCGATGCCGGCTAACATCATGAAATCAAAGCAAAAACCGCTGATGCGATTTAACAAATAATTGTTTGGATAATCGCGCGTCATCAAATTCGTCTTTTTAAAAACATCAAAAGCTTTTTTCACCAGAATTGCGAAGAAAGTACCGATTAAGAAGTTGAAACCGACAATCATCGGTTTGACGGTTTTTTCCACAAAATTCCCCGCATCAAGCTTCACCACTCCCTTGATTACTAAGAAGGTTAAAAAATAAACTAAGATGATTAAGGCCATTTGAATCGTGAAACGATCGACTGATTCCGTTAAAGGAACATCATTGGGTGCGGTAAACTCATCGATGGTAACTAAAGCATCGCTTTGGTCAGTAACAACAATTTTCCCCCGCTTCTTTTGCACAATGATGTGCACAAGCCCAAACAAACAAGCTACCAAAAAGCCAATGCCGGCCACGGTTAAACCAAAACTGGCGCCCCCGGTAAAACCCCACTCGGTTTCATAAATAGTTCCCCAAGAGAGAGCTTGCCCCGAACCTTGGCCAAAACCAAGCGGAAGTAAAAGTCCTGAAGCCGGAAGTAAGCCACTCATAAAAGTTGCCGCTAAGGCCGCCGTAATCAATCCGCCAAAAATTCCTTGGATTAAATAGGAATTGACAGTGATTAACCCGGCATTCATAACTTCGCGATTGCGTTCTTTGACTTTGCCTTTCGGACTTGATTTTAAGGCTAGAGCAATTGTGCCTAAACCAAGGGCATGGTAAGTGATGGCTTCCATAAATTCATTTGTTAAAAGATTACGAAAATAAGGAATAATTTTTAATAAAAGAATTATAATGCCACCGATAATGGAAGTCGGAATTAAGGATTTTTTAATAAATCCGACTTTACGGCGAATCATGTTGCCAATTAAAAAGGCCACAATCAAAATTCCTAACTGAAGCATCATTTGATCGATGCTGATACTAAATTCCCAAAAACCTTGCCAAATCTCCATTTGTAACTCCTTTTTTCTTGTTTTTAATATGGAAGAAAAGCTGCATATATTTCAAAGCATTAAACCTTGGATTTGCTTTTATTTGATATATGGCTTTGCCTAAATAAATATTAAGTTTGTTTTGGCCCATGACAGCCATGGAAATAATCTCATCAATAATAAAAACTTGTGCTTTTTTACCATCAGTGATGGTTATTTGGCTAAAGTCCATTGCCATTTTTCCAGTCATCATTTTATTCTTGCGCTTGTTTTTAATTACTTCTTTTAATGTAACTTTGTCATCTTTAAAAAGAATCCGATTCTCATTCAAATCTAAACCCATTATATAATCTTTTTCATATTCCAACCATTCCCACAAATATTGAAATTTAAACGTCGGGTTATTGGCTGTCAAATGCAGGTCTTCTTCATAAATGACTTCTAATCCACAGTAAGAACAAATAACTTTATCGCGTTGCGAGTGCAAAGTCAGAATCCTTTTACAAACCGGGCAAAAGAAAACGGCTCGTTCCATGTATTCGGCTCGGTGCGAACTTTTAAACTTTTGGGTCAAAGAAAATTCATCGACATTTAAAGTCGATACAATTGTTTGATATAGCTCATCATTGGAGAGTTTCTCAATAGTTTCTTCATCGATGTATTGCGCAACCTCACCAATCATTTTTCCCGATCTTACAAACGGTGAAAATCTCGGGCTAACCCCAAAACCGTTTTTAACGGTATATAAACAAACCGGTATCTTTAAATGCTTAATTAGTTTCACAATCGCCGGATCAATATTACATAATCGGCCATCGTAGGTGCGATTACCTTCCGGGGAAAGCGAGATGACTCCCCCTTCATCGGCAATACTGATTATGTTCTTAATGGCTTGAAAATCGCGGAATGATTTGCTCTTAGGAATGGGAGCCACTAAAAAACGAATAAGCGGCGACCAAAATCGCAGTGAAAAAATATCATCGGTTGCTAAAAAATAAATCGGTTCTTTAAAAGACATCGCCACCATAAACGGATCAAAGCTCGTTTGGTGATTAAATAAGATTAAAACGGGTTTTTTATCTAAATGGTATTTTATGCCTGTGAATCCGTAATGTAATCGTAAAAAAACCTTAAAAACGGGTTTTAAAACGGCAAATACGACTTTGTGTCGGAATTTTGTCCACATAATATTCCTCTAATTATAATCATTATAGGGGGTTTTACGTTAAAAGTCAAACACAAACTGCTGAACAAATCATATAAAAATGTTCATAATTATAAACTATCTTGAAAATCAGCTTTGAATTTTAAAACAAGTTGTTTTACCCAATCATTAGTCGGTTTTAAGGTTCCAAAAAAGAAGCGCAAAATTGTGGGTTCATCAACAAATGTTAAGCCACCGATTAACTTTCGATTGTCATACAACCAACAAATGCGATCAATCGCAAACTTCACTTGCGATAAAGTAAAGACTCGCCTTGGTAAAGCCAAGCGAACAAGTTCCATGTTAGCGAAAATATCGTTTCCTTGATCATCACGAATCTCCGATAAAGTTCCTCTTTCCATCCCTCGACAGCCACTGATTAAATAAAGGGCCGCTACTAAAGATGCGGACTGGTATTCACTTTTTGGTAAATGATCCATAAAGGCGGACGCATCAAGATGGCAGCCCAGACCTCCCGCCGGAGTAACAACGGGAATCCCCCGCTTTTTTAAATCTTCCACCATAAACTCGATAAACTGTGGTCCTTGAGAAATCATATCCATATCCATGGTTTCTTCCAGCCCAATCGCCATTGCTTCCATTTCTCTGGTTGACATCCCACCATAGGTCAAAAAACCTTCATAAAGCGGAATGAATTCCCTTAACTTCATATACAAAGAAGTGTCATTTAAACAAATACCGCCACCTTTGGCACACCCAAGTTTCCGACCGGAAAAATAAATAATGTCAAATTGCTCGGATAATATTGATGTGATTTCTAAAATCGATGTTTCTTTATATTTTTCTTCTCTTGTTTTGATGAAATATAAATTATCCGCTAATAAACTCGCATCAAGCACTGTCAAAATATGATGCTTTTTACAAAGTTTCGATACTTCTTTAGCATTTTCTAAAGAAAACGGCTGGCCGCCAATGAGATTAGTGCCCGCTTCCATTCTCACAAAAGCAATATTTTCGGGCTTTTTTTCATCAATAACCCTTTTTAATTTGTTGATGTCTAAATTTCCCTTAAACAAAAAATCACTTGTAATCGCTAAAGCTTCATCGATGAATAATTCCAAGACTTCTCCCCCACAAAGCATTATGTGCGATTTTGTGGTTGTAAAATGGTAATTCATAGGCACGAAGCTTCCCGGTTTCACAAAAACTTTTGATAAAATGTGTTCACAAGCTCGCCCTTGGTGAGCCGGTAAAAAAAATTGCTTTTTAAACAAATCCTGAAGCTTTGCTTCAAGTTTGTAAAAAGTTTCACTTCCGGCATAGCTGTCATCCGCTTCCATCATAGCCGCAAGTTGTTTGTCACTCATGGCATTGGTGCCACTGTCCGTTAACATGTCTAAAAAGACATCACGGTTTTTAAGTAAAAACGTGTTAAAACCGGCTTCTTCTAAAGCCTTTTGACGTTCTTCAATGGGAATTAAGCATAATTTTTGAACAATTCGCACTTTGTGCATTTCTAATGGTAAATTCCCTTCTTGGTAAAACTTAATCATGTCAATCTCCTTCTTATATAAAAACAAAAAAATCCCTTAACATTTCTGTTAAGGGACGAAAATTCCGCGGTACCACCCTGATTATGGCAAAATGCCATCACTCTTGATCAAACAATCAATTCATCGTTAACGGGAATCCCCGATTTAAACTACTTAGTTTCGTTTAAACAGCTCCAAAGTGTACGTTTTATATCGGCTTGTACTCATTCTCACCAACCATGAGCTCTCTGAAAGCAAGATCAATATTTTTTCTCTTTTTCTTCGCTTTTTATATATGCACCATTGTAGTTTAAATTAGCCAAGAAAGCAAGCCTTTTTTAAAAAAACTATTTTTTCTTTAAACTGTTATGATTTAAAAGAATTTTCACAAGCGTTTTGGTTTTATCAAAAAAGATCTGCCCAATATCTTTATTAATTGCAATAATGATTCCTTCACCAAATTGTCCATGAATCACTTTATCACCGATGCGATAATCATTATTGCTTATTTTTAAATCATCTTTGGGTTGATAGTTAATAATCCCACTTGATTTTTCTTTCGCATAATCACTGATTTCTTCGGTTTGGATGTTTTCATTTAACCGATTGGCTCCGGTAAATTCTAGGACAAAACGCGAAGTTTTATTTGTGAAACGTTCACCATATAGAAGCCTTGTTTTGGTGCTTAATAAATAGAGCCCTTTTTTCGCTCTTGTGAAAGCAACATAGGCAATCCGGCGCTCCTCTTCAATTTCCGATTCGTTGGCAAAACGATAAACATTGGGAAAAATGTTTTCTTCTAAACCAATTACGAAAACATAATCAAATTCTAATCCCTTGACCGAGTGAATGGTTGACAAAGTAATGCCATCGCCTTTTTGGCGTTGGTTTTGAAGTTTATCGTCCGACAAAATCGCTTCGTCAAAGGCGGCTTCAAGGCGCTCTTTTCTGGTCATTTCTCCCGTTGATTCTTCAATTTGCATTAAAATACTTTTGAATTCCGAAACGTTCTCCCAACGTTCTTCAAAGTCTTCATCTTCTTTTAAATATTCTTCATACTTAATCGTTTCTAGTAAATCATCAAAAATGATATACAATGAATCATTTTCTAATCGTGATGAAAAATCACTAATCAAATTTTTAAATTCCATTAAAGATGCGAACCGTTTATCAGATATCAAAGTCTGACAAGCTTCAATGGCTTGAAATAACGGTAATCGATATTTCTTTTTTATTTCCAATACTTTCGCAATCGTTGCTTCCCCTAAGGAACGAGTGGGAACGTTAATGACTCGTTGAAAACTATAAACATCATCGGGGTTAACTAGCAATTTAAAATAAGCAATCACATCTTTGACTTCACGACGACGCAAATAAGAAACACCGCCATAAACTTGGTAAGGAAGGCCCATTTGAATAATTCCCAGTTCAAGGTTTCTTAACAAACTACTATTTCGGTATAACACCGCGATCTTTTGATAATCAACACCACGAAGTTTTAATGTGAAAATCCGATCGAGCAAATAATCCACTTCTTCTTTTTCATTAAAAGCTTGGTAAATTTGCACGTCTTCCGGACTGCCGATTTCCGTCGAAAACAACTTTTTGGGTTCTCTTTGATGATTATTGCTGATAAGCAAATTGCATCCATCCAAAATATTTTGAGTTGAACGATAATTTTGCGTCAGAAAAAACAATTGTCTTTCCGGGTAATCTTGTTTAAACAAATTCATGTTCTCATAATTAGTGCCCCGAAAACTATAGATACTTTGATCATCATCCCCAACCACAAACAAATTGCGACTTTCGTGAGTTAACATTTTCATTAGTTCATATTGAACTAAATTCGTGTCTTGAAACTCATCAACTAATACGTATTGGTAATGTTGTTGATATTTATGCAAAACCTCGGGAAAATCCATAAACAACTGATGCGTTTTTAAAAGCAAGTCTTCAAAATCTAAAAGATTTAAAGACTTCATTTTGGCTTCATACCATTCCATTATCTTTTGTTCAATTAATAAATCAGGTTTTTGCATAAAGCATTTCAAGTAATTAATGGTTTTTTGCATGGTTTTGGCGGAGTATTGTTTGCGATCAATATTATTTTCTTTTAAAACATCGGAGATGATTTTAAGCTGTTCTTCTTCATCCAAAATCGAGAAACTACGATCATAACCTAAAGCCGGAATTTCCCTTCTTAAAATGCGCGCACAAAAAGCATGGAAAGTACTTATGGTGAGATTATTAGCTGCTATCCCAACTAATTTATTTAACCGCTCGCGCATTTCATTGGTGGCTTTATTTGTGAAAGTAATCGCTAATATTTGAAAAGGTGAAATATTCTTTTCAGAAACCATGTAAGCAATTCGATAAGTCAGGGTCCTCGTTTTTCCACTTCCGGCACCAGCAAAAACCATCACCGGACCTTCTGTTGCTAAGACCGCGGCTTTTTGTTGCTCGTTTAAGCTACTAAGCATAATTCACCTATTTACCGGTTTTCAAAGAGGTTATACGGTTAAAAATAAAATTCCCCGGTTTGGATAATTTATCGACAGCATAGTAACCATCACGAATGAACTGGAATTTGTCACCTTCACGGAAAGCTTCTTGATAGTTTTCAATGACACCTTCAACTTTTGTCCAAGAATTAGGGTTAATGCGATCAATGAAGTTTTTATCTTCGTCTTCATCGATAATTAACGGTTCAAACAAATTAAAGATGGCTTTCTTTGCTGTTGTTGCTTCCACAAAATGAATAGTTCCATTCGGTTTTCTTTCGTTAAAACCCGAATTGCTTTTTGTTGCCACATCATAAGTGCAATGAACAACCACAATATTGCCTAAATCATCATATTCCACCCGATTTGCTTTAATAAAATAAGCATGATATAAACGAACTTCCAAACCTAATGCTAAACGTTTGTACTGTTTATCCGGTTTTTCTAAGGCAAAATCATTTTTTTCAATATACAAGTATTTGGAAAAAGCAATTTTGCGATTTCCTAAGCTTTCGTTTTCCGCGTTGTTTACAGCATCTAAATACTCGATTTTTCCTTCTTCATAATTATCGATTACCACTTTTAAAGGATTGGTTATCGCCATTAGTCTTTTCGCTTGTAATTTCAAATCTTCACGCAAAAAGTGTTCCAACATGGATCCTTCGATTGTGGAATTAATCCGTGAAAGTCCGGAAGCTAAAATAAACTTCTTGATGGCTTCGGGAGTATAACCGCGACGTCTTAACCCCACTAAAGTAGGCATGCGCGGATCATCAAAGCCATCAACTTTTTCTTTTTGAACAAGTTCTTTTAAATATCGTTTGCTCATGATCGTATTGGTAATATTCAAACGACCAAACTCTATTTGTTGAGGAAAATCATGAGGCCCAAAGCAATTATCGACCACCCAATCATAAAGTATGCGATGATTGTCATATTCGAGACTGCATAATGAATGCGTAATTCCTTCAATCGCATCTTGAATAGGGTGAGCAAAATCATACATCGGGAAAATACACCATTTATTGCCTTGACGATGATGGTTAATAAATAAAATTCGATACAAAACCGGATCACGCATATTAATATTGGGGTGCGTCATGTCGATTTTGGCTCGCAAAACTTTTGAACCTTCGGGGTGTTTTCCTTGTTTCATTTCGTTAAACAAAGCTAAGTTTTCAGAAACACTGCGTTGACGATATGGTGATTCTTTACCCGGTTCATTAAGGTTTCCACGGTATAAACGAATATCTTCTTGCGATAAATCATCAACATAAGCTAACCCACGATTAATAAGATTGATTGCCAAATCAAAGGTTTTTTCAAAATAATCGGAGCCAAAGAAAATATGCGCTGGATGATATCCCAGCCACTCGATATCTTTAATAATGGCATCAACAAACTCCGCTTCTTCTTTAGCCGGGTTAGTGTCGTCAAAACGAAGGTTAGTATAACCTCCTAATTCTTTCGCAAGTTCAAAATTGGTAACCAATGCTCGAGCATGACCAATGTGTAAATAAGCGTTGGGTTCAGGGGGAAAACGCGTTACTATCGTTTTGGCTTTGCCTGATTCCAAATCATTTTTCATGATTGTTTTAATAAAATTTGATATTTCTTCCATAATTATTCCTCAACTGATGCTATCTTAACATCTAATTCTCTTATGTTTTGTCCATGGGCATATTTAGCAAATAATTCCTTTGCCAATTGTTTGTGTTCATCTAAAAAAGAATGGGAAAAACAAATAATAAAAACGAGAATTGTTTGCGTATGAGCCGTAATGCTTGTCCTTAAAGTATCGGAAGTGGTCGAGCCAAATGGTCCGATTTCATCTTCATAGATGGGAATATTACTGACATTCAAAAGTCCCCGCCCAATACCATAGTATTCATCATCGCTTCTTCCAAGACGAATAAGAACAGAACCTTGAATTTGATGATAATCTAAAACCGCTACGGACCGCATTGTTGCCAGCGATAGAATGTTCCCGGTATCAACAACGTTATTGATTAAATACAACGAGTTTCCTTTCACAATTCTTCGATACAAAGATTCCACTGCTAACCGATACCGACTCGGGTCTTTTCCTAGTTTTTTATATCCGTCTCTTCCTTCTTTAATAAGAGGAATATTCAAGACTTCCTCTAATGAATATTCCTCAGCTATTTTTTTTTCATACTTTGTAACTAACCCTTTTATTTCATCACTATTTTGGATGGAAACATCCATAACTAAAGCAATGACTGTGAAATCAGGTAAGATTCGCACAAGGGATTGATCAACCGTAATTATCATACAATTTCCGATTTTTCTTTCATTAAAGTATCTAATTCTTTGTTTTTGGCTTGAATAGTGTCTTTTAGAGGTTCAGCTTTTTCGCGAAGCTCTTTTTGAACTTGGCGGATTTGGTCAATTTGATTAATCAACTTAATGTAAGTCGCAACAACTGGGTCAACTTCTAAATCTTTGATATTCTTCTTGCAGAAATCAATCTTGGAACGTAAATCATCACGATGAACTTCTAAATCGGTTAACTCGGCTCTGGCCTTTAACAAATCCGTTTTGCTGGCCGGCTCATTGCCCATGGCTTCAATTCGAGCCGAAACAGCTTCCATTTGTTGACTTCTTTGATTCAAATCAACTAAGCATTGTTCTAATAAGATTTTGTTATTAAAGAAATCCGATACTTTCTCTTCATTGATACGTAATCGTTTTTCATATTCTAAACGTTTGTCTAATTCTTGTTTTAAGTCGCTCATTTTTCGGGAAACTTCACCTAATTCACGATTATAATCACGAAGATCAGCTTCCAAAAGGCGTGCTTGTTTTTCAATGGCTACTTTTCTTTCATCTTGAAGTTGTTTCGAAAGATTTTGATTTGAGGCAACAACTTTCGATAATTCTTCACTTTGCTTTTCCATCGTAACAACTGTTTGTTCTTGATTGGCTTTTAACTCATTTATTTGCGTTAATAACTGATTACGTTCACTCTCAACTTGTTTGATTTCTTTATATTCATCGGTAAGAGCATAATCTTGGCGAATTTTTCGCAAATAATAATCAACAATCTGACCTTCTTTGGTTTTCAAATTAGTCAATTCTTGCTCTTTGGCGTTAACAAAAGCTTGATATTTGCCTTTGATATTCGCAAGGTCATCTTCAAGTTCATTTAATCGTTCTTCTTGCAAATGCAATTCCAGTAAAGCTTTCGCTTTCGCTTTTTCAAAAGTTTCTTTTGTGGAAGCGGTGAAATCACGATTAGCATTGAAAGTATCCGTTAATTGATCAATTCGATTGTTAAGTTTATCGATGTCTTGCTTTCTTTGTGATATTTTAAATTCAACACCAGCAACATTGGAATTATAATTGACGGCTTCTTCATCTAAGCGATTTTTGATTTCTTTTTGCATGTCCCTAATTAAGCGAATACGGCGTTTAAATTCCGGATCAAAAATATCTTCTTCGGTAAATTGCCTTACGGTGTTTTTCAAATTCTGCAAAGTATAATCTTTATCGCTCACTTGGGTTTGCAATTCATTGATTTGTTGCAATCGTAAATTGTTTTGTTCTTCCAATTCCACTTTCTCAAGTTCTTTGGTTTGGAGTTTCGTTTCATAAGTGGCGGAAATTTCTTGAATTTGCTTTTCCTTTTGAACCGACAAGCGATTTAACTCTTCCCGATTGCGCATTAATTCTTCACGGAATTCGTTTAATAAAGCCGAAGAATCAATAACCGGAGCTTGTTTTAATTTTTCAATTTCCATCTTCAAAGCTTTTATTTCTTCCACAAACGATTGTTTTTCTTGTTGTTCAACTATTGCCGGAGCAATTTTCGGTTCAACCGGTTGTGGCTGATAAGGTGGATTAGCTTGATAACGTAGGTTATCATATCCATAATATGGATATGGTTCATGGGGGGTAACCCGATTTTGTTCACGGAACAAATTCGATTTCAAAATTTCAATTTCTAAATCTTTGGCTTTAACTAAATCTTGCGTTTTGTTGAGTTCACTGATTAAGCTGGCAACTTTGGCCGGTTCATCACGAGTTTGAACAATTTGGGTTTGCATTTGACTTTTTTCAAGTCGTTCTTTTTCAATTGTTTTCTCTAAGTCCGCATATTTCGACTTAAGCAGTTCAAGCGCTAAATTCAAATCATTATAAGAGGATGTTAACCTTTGATTAATTTCTTTTAATTGATTAGTTTCTTGCAATAATTGGTCATTGCTTGAACTACTTTCTAAAGTTGTATTTTCAAATTTAGCTAATTGCTCTTGTAACGTCGCATTTTCCGATTGGATTTGAACTAACTGGTCATGAAGTTGTTTCTTTTCTTGATTTAAGTTATTGATATCCAACTCTAAACGTTTGGAGAGAGCTTGGCTTTGATTTTTTAATTGGTCATTATTGGTTCGTAAATCATCAATTACCGCATAAAGACGAGTATTTTCTTCGATAAATTTTTGGTTGTCAGTTCTAAGTTTTATGTTTTCTTGTTCAAACAAAGTACTTTCTTCTAAATCACGCGATTTCAAAGTTTCATTTGTTTGTCGCAATTCATGTAAACTTGAAACCATGCCATCAATTTCCATTCGCAATTGTTCAACTTGTTTTTCAACTTGTTCTTTTTCAGCTTTAGCATTTTCCAAAAGCAGGTCTTTTTGAGCATCTTTTTCAAGTTGCAATTGTTCTTGCTTTTTGTATTCGCGAATGGAGCTTTGTAAGACTTTTTTGCTCTTCTTCATGGCTTCAAGACGTTTTTCCAGTCTTGTGCTTTGTTTCTTTTCGGTATCAAATAATTTTTTGTTTTCAAGAGCCTTGGCTTTTAAACCTTCAAAAGTTGCTTTTAATGTTTCATTATCTCTGGTTAAGCGAGCAACCTCTTTCTTCATTGATTCAAGTTCGGCTTTTTTGGCTTGGTCGTTTGATTTTAGTTCTTCAAAAGCAAGCGTTAACGTTGATAAAGATTTTTGGAGGCGATCATTTTCTTTTTTCTCGTCTTGGAAAGCTCGATCAATCGCAACAATTTTTTCGGTTGGAACAGCATTGGTCTTTTCTTTTTCAAGGGAAATTTTTAAAATATCGATTTCTTTTTGCAAGCGTCGATTAGTTTTCTTTTCCTCTTGAAGCAGTTTTTTCGTTTGTTCTTCTTTCGCTTTTTGGGTTTTTTGAACTTTTTCCAAACGCGTTATTTCGCGTTTTAATGAAATATTCGCTTGTTTGGCTTCCGTACTCATTTGCTTGGATGCCAACTTTTCATTGTTTTGTGACTCTACACTTGTTTCATATTTTGCTAAAGCGGTTTTTAAGTTGTCAACTTCTTTAGCTAAGGCTTGTTTTTCCTTTTTTTCTTCTTGCAATTTTTTGGATGCTAATTGTTCTTTAGCTTGTTCTTTTTCAATTGTTTTGGTAATGTTTTGCAATTCTTTTTGCAACCGCAAAACCTCTTTCTTCTCATCTTGATATTGTTGTTCTAAAGTGGCAATTTTGCCAGCCATTTCTTCTTTTAAAGAAGCTTTAAGGGCCGGAATTTGGTTTTTAGATAAATCAAGTTGTTTTTTAAGTTCTTCTTTTTCTTGTTGGTATTGTCTTTTAGCTTTTAATTCGTTATCAAGT
>JBFXGS010000013.1:0-20689 GCA_050177775.1 Bacilli bacterium
TTATATCATAAAACTTCTTTTTTTGTCAATTGTTAAGTTTTTCCTCTTTAAGCTGTTTTGGCCGGAAGAGTCGAAATTAAAACAACCGTCGCGTCATATCCACTGTTATTGGTAATGCGAACTGTGTAGGTAATCGCGGTGCTAGACGATGGTAAATTGATAATCCTTCCGTAATTATTGACATATTCAGGATTATTCGATTGGAAAGTAATTGTATAATCCGCCATTTGCGTTAAAACAGCATATTCGGCTTTAATTAATTCAATCGCATTAGGATACAAATTGTTTCTTCGCAGTGTTTGTGGACAATTTTTCTGACTAAAGTCATAATGTTGTTTGATATTGGTAATGTTCAAATCATATTTTTGCATTAAACTTGCCATTAATTTGGCCGTTCGATGCCATGTGGTATACAAATCACTTCCATAATCGACACAAGTTTCAATGCCAATGGTTGTTGAATAGGCCAATTCGGTATCTCCTTGCCATCCCACTTCATTGTCCGGTAAATGTTGAATGGCTTCTTTATCATCAACCGTATAATGCCATGAACGAGCTTTATAAGTTTCAAAGTTGGCCGATCCGATAATGTACTTGGCGTGCATGTCGGCATTGGCTCCAATATTGTTGTTTCCTGTATCGTGGTAGATTATATCGGATATTTGCGTTTTAATAACTCCGCTTCGAACGGTTTTAAATTCGGTTGCCGACCGAATTGATGACGTATAAGTCAAACCAATATAGGCATTAGGAACGCCGTCAACCGTAGGAGTAATCGCAATAATATTTTCTCTTAAATTTAATTCTCCCGGAAAATATTTGGATACACTGCCATATACCCATTGTTTTAATTCGGAATTACCGTAAGTTGTAACATATTGAACAATCGGATTGGCGACATTTAAACTTTTTATTAAAGCAACAGGATCAACTTCAATGTTCATGGTAATGACTCCTATAACGGTATCTTTAACAGATGACTTGGCTATTATTTCCACTTGACCGGCTTTGATAAAAGACACTTTTCCCGTTGCGTCAATTGTGGCATATTCCGTATTACTTGAAGACCAAACGACTTCTTGGTTGGCTCCAATCGGGAGGACTTGGTGCTCTAAAACGGCACTTCCAAATGATTTATATGGCCCCGCCGTTTTCGCATTTATTTCGATTGATTCCGGTTGTGGCACAACAACGGTTATGCTTTTTACTAAAGTATCCGAAGTCATAAATGATGAAATACGAATAACGGCTTCACCTTCGGCTTTCCCGGTGACAACCCCCATTTGATCAACGGTTGCAAGATTAGGATTTAATGATTCCCAAAAAACTTCATTTGCGAGACTGTTGCGGTCCGTTGCTGTTAAAGTAATGGATTCACCAACAAAGACTTGGCCTTCCCCGTCAAGAGTTAAAGAAAATGGTAATACCGTAACACTAATTGTTGTCGTAATGGTCGGATAATTAGTTAAGCTAACAACAATTGTCGTTTCTCCTGCCGATAAAGCTTTGATTACGTGGTTGTTGACAACGCAAACGTCTTCATTAGCGACAGTATATTCGACGGTTAAGGATTCGGTTGTTTGACCGATGATAGGAATGATGGTTGCTTGTTCGTCAATATCTAATTCAAAGTTGTTTGAAGCAACGCTTAAAGTAGGATCAACAATGATGGGATCGTCGTCGGGGTCATCGTCAGGGTCTTCATCCGGCTCCTTGCATCCGACCAGAAGCACCAAAGCCAAAATGGCAAACAAGGCCAAAACTCCCAATTTATGAGGTTTATAAAACATATTTATTCTCCTTTTTAGATTACTTATTTATATTATAACAAAAAGATTCTGATTTTTCATCATTTCTTTTCATCTGTTTGAATGAGACCAAAGTCAACATGGCAATATCCGTTCGGATTATAATCTAAATAATCTTGATGGTAATCTTCGGCTAAATAAAAGCCTTTTTCTTCCATCATTTCCACGGCCAGTTTTCCTTTCAATAAAACATTTTTTTCATCCAAAAATTGTTGGATGATTTTTTTGTCTTCATCGGTTTGATAATAGACGCCGGTTCGATATTGTATCCCAATATCGCCGCCTTGACGGTTTAAACTGGTTGGATCAATGAACCTAAACATATGATTTAAAATCTGTTTTAAAGTAATCAGTTTTTCGTCATAATATATCTCAACCGCTTCAGCGTGGGTTGCTAAATGATGTTTAAGATCCTCATAAGTGGGATTTTCAAAATTACCGTTTGTATAACCAACATTGGTGTCCAACACTCCTTTTAAACGTTTATAATAGCCTTCGACACCCCAAAAGCAGCCACCAGCAATGACAATTCTTTTCATAATTTTTCTCCTTGTTCAATTGTTTTTTTTAAATAATCAATCGCAACTAAATATGCTCCGATTATCATGAGGAATAAAGCTCCCAAAAATATGAAAGTGGGCGTTTCTCTAAAGATGATCAGTGATGTTCCGGCCCCCACAAACGGAGCAAAAGCATAAAAAGCGCTTGTTTTACTAGCCCCTAAATCCCGTTGAGCCCGAACATAAAAGTAAATACTCAGCCCATAAGCCACAAACCCCAGTCCCAGCGCCAAAACCATATATGTCCAATTAAAGTCATTTACTCCAACAATTAAGGCTACGATCAAGGAGCCTGTTCCTGAAGCAATTCCTTTCACAACAACTATTTCTAATGGATCCTTCTTTGACAGGACGCGAGTACAGTTGTTTTCCAGTCCCCAAAAAAGAGCCGCCAACAAGACAAATAAAGATCCTTTGGAAAAGGATAAACTGCTTGGATCTTCAATCGAAAGTAAGAAACTTGCGGCCGAAACAAATAGAATAGCTAACCACAGGCGTTTACTAATTTTTTCGTTAAAAAACAACAATGCTAAAAGGGAAGTCGCAACAATTTCAAAATTATTTAAAAGAGAAGCATTGGCCGCACTTGTTAATTGCAAACCTAACATCAGCATGATGGGAGCAAGAACATCTAAAACAATCATTCCTAAAATGTAAGGCCATTCCTTAAATTCAAGATGACGGGATTGTTTTTTGGGAAGAAACGCCCAAATAACCCCCATCCCAAAACCCGCCCCAAAATAAAGTAAGGACGCCATTAAAACCGGGGGGATTTTATTCAAAAGGATTTGTGAAAAAGGGGCGTTTATTCCATATAACAAGGCTGCAACGCCAGCAAACATTAAAGCTTTCGTGGCTTTTTTCATAATAACATCTCGCTTTTGGTCTATATTATAACAAAAAACAAGCCAAAAAGAAAGCAAAAAGAGCTACTATCAAATAGTAACTCTTTTAAATCTATCTTCCTAACACCTTAACGCGTTCAGAAATTGGTATATAGGCTTTATCCTTTAATGCTTCGGTTGGAACCCCAAATGGCATTTGTGCAATCAACTTCCAGTTGCTTGGAAGGTTAAATTGCGCTTGGCCACTTCTGCATCAATAATCGGATTGTAGTGTTGGAGGGAGGATCCAAGACCATTTTCCGCTAAAGCTGTCCAAACCACTAAGTTTAGCATCCCTGCTGCTTGGTTTGACCAAACCGGGAAGACATCACGGTAAAGTGGGAATCGCTCTTGAAACCCGTGAATAACGCTTTGATCTTCAAAAAAGAGGACGGTGCCATATGCTTTTTTAAAAGCAAGCATCTTTTCTAATGTTGGGGAAAAACGTTCAGCCGGAACAATTTTACGAAGCTCTTCGGTTACAATATCCCAAAGCTGGTCATGCTCTTTGTAAAAAAGAACAACAACTCGTGCAGACTGAGAATTGAAGGCTGAAGGCGTAAAACTAACGGCATCTTCCACCAATTTCACAATTTCATCATCGGAAATCGGGGATTTTTTATCTAATACGTAGTAACTACGACGCTTTTTTAAAATATTAATAAAATTATCTTTCATAAAAGCTCCTTTTAATTACGCATTAATTATAACAATTATCGGTTTTTCTTTCCTCTAATGTGCTTAATCGATTATTTGCGTGATTGCGGAAATCTTGACTTTCTTTTCGCCAACCATTATTTCTTTAAATACCGCATCGACTTTCGTAATTTCCCCCCTGGTTTTACAAAAATATCCCGCTTGAAAATAAACCACTTCCACTTCGTTTTGACTACAAAGCGCATTACATAGCTTTTCGTTAAGTAATTCTAATTCATCCGGCATTAAAACGGGTTTCTGTTGACGATTTCGCTCTTGCTCAACGTTATTAATATGCCTTTTAAAACCATCCAATCCATCAAACGGTTGCCATTTCCCTTTACGTTCGTTATTCGGCATTGTGACCTCCTATGAGTGTGTTGCGTTTAATTAATGTGCCTTTTTCGGACTTACTCACGGCCAGATAGACGGCACTACGGCCAAAACGATTTTTTATTTCTCCTAAAGCTTGATAAAGGTCATGTTCCTTTTGCGTTTTTTGGATTCCTTCAAACATATCCGCTTGCATAAAGTCTTCGTTAGTTATTTTCCCTAAACGAACATTGAGACGCCGAATCGGAAAATCTTGGGTATATTTGTTATACAAACTTAAAAATCCGTCAAGAATAATCTTTCGACTGTTCGTTTTACAATCAAAGGAAAGTTGTCTTCCGAATCCCCCGCCTACTTTTTGTGAATACCCAATTCCTAAACCTATCAGTTGACAACATTTTTTTCGCATAATCAATTCGGTCACTAGTTCATCAACCATTTCCGTTAAAATAATTTTCGCATCTTCTCGATTATAGTCTTCATACAGAGCTTGGCCATGGCCAAAAGAATGGCTTTCCGGGATGTAATTTCGGGCCGCTTGGACAGTTGTTTCATCAATCCCGTGGGCATGATTATACAACTCTTGACCAATAACACCAAACGTTTTTTGTAATTTCTCTAATGAATAATTGGCAAGGTCGCGCAAACAATAAATCCCCATTCGGGCTAAATGTTTTTCGATCCGAAATCCGATCCCCCATACTTCACTTATTGGTCGTAAATCCCACAATTTCTCTTTAAAAGTGGTTTCATTTAAATAAGCAATATTGTTGGGGCTTTTTTTGGCCAGACAATCAAGGGCAACTTTGGCAAGAAACATGTTGGGACCGATTCCACAAGTGGCCGTTATTTTTGTTTTTAGAAAAATATCATGGATAATGCTTTTCGCAATCTCTTCAATGGGCTGGTGATAATAATTCATATATGGCGATAAGTCTAAAAACGCTTCATCAATGCTATAAACATGAATGTCTTCAACCGAAACATATTTTAAATAGACATCATAAATCATACATGAAAAATCGATATATTTTTGCATGCGCGGTTTTGCAAAAATGATGTCTAAATTAGTAGGAAGTTCATATATTCGACAACGTGATGCCACACCATACTTTTTTAAGTGTGGGGTAACGGCAAGGACAATCGAACCTCCGCCCCGTTCTTTGTCAGCAACGACTAAATTTACTAAAAAAGGATCAAGCCCTCGGAGCGAACACTCTACCGATGCATAGAAACTTTTCAAATCAATACAAAGAACATGCGTCATTTCCATCGTGTTTCCCTCCTTTAATTGTATTTTAGCATAAGGTTTTTCGATAGTCTATGCGAATTTTATGAAAGTTTTTCACAACAAAAATGATAACAAAGGGTAATTTCCTAAGCAAAACGAGAAATTTTTATCAAAAAAAGACAGTCTTAAACTGTCTTCTGATATTTTATAGACGCCACGATTTGGTCGTGCATTTGTTTTAAGTCTTCTGGTTTCGGAACATAATTAATGCGAAACCCAGCAACGAGACGATTAAATCCGAGCGTGTCTAATTGCTCTTCGATTTGCGCAATGCTCTGACCACCCCAACCATAACTTCCAAAAGCAAAGCCGGACAAGCCAATTGGTGCCAATCCTTTTAGATAACACAAGAATCCGGCAATTGTTGGCAACATGTTATTGTTGATGGTGGAAGAACCAACCGCTAAATATTTTGCATCGGCAATTTCGGTAATAATATTAGAAGCATCCGTGTCATTTATATTAAATAACCAAACTTGAATGCCTAATTCATGAAATGTTTCCGCAATCGTAATTGCCATTTTTTCCGTGCTGTGCCACATCGTATCATAAACGACGACCGCTTTATTTTGCTTTTTGGCTTCGGTTAAATATTCGTAGAGATTAAATATTTCTTTAATGTGGTCTCGCCAAATGATACCGTGACTTGTTGCAATCATATGAACGTCAAGTTGTTTTACGGCACTAAATATTTTTGCCGCTTGATTGGTGTAAGGTAAAACAATATTAGCATAATATTTTTTGGCTTCGTAAAGAATCGTGTCGAGTGGAAGTCCGCTATCAAACCGTTCTGAAGAAGCCAAATGTTGGCCAAAAATATCATTGCTATATAATATCTGATCATAGGCATCATAAGTGACCATATTGTCCGGCCAATGAACCATTGGTGCATGATAAAACTTTAAAGTTCGTTTTCCAATGTTCAATTGATCGTTATTTTTAACCGGAACAATTGGTAAATCTCCATAAATAGCTTTTAGTATTTTCACACCGTTTGGGGCTTGGGCATATATTTTAGCATTCGGTGCTTTTTTCACTAATTCAACGATGTTACCGCTATGATCCGGTTCCCCGTGATTAGATATAATAACATCGATTTTACTTGGATCAATAATCGATGCGATTCTTGAAAACATTTCCTCAGCTAAATATGATTTTACATTGTCAATTAAGGCGATTTTTTCATCGATAATAAGGTATGCATTGTATGTTGAACCGCGATCCGTCGCATACCCATGAAAAGTTCGAAGCGACCAATCGATCGCTCCGACCCAGTAAACCTGTGGTTTAATTTGATAAGCTAACATCGCTTACTCTTTGGAAAAGTTTTCTTTTCCAACTCCGCAATTCGGGCAAACCCAATCTTCAGGCAAGTCTTCAAAAGCTGTGCCGGGCGCGATTCCTTGGGTTTCATCTCCAACAGCTGGATCATAAACATATCCGCATACATCACAAACGTATCTATCCATGTTTTTCCTCCTTCTTTTTAAATCATTTTTATTATACACGATAGTTTTTATTACAACAACAAAATTGATTATTGATTTAAGTAAGCCAAAATGATGCTTCCCGCCACCCCGACATTTAAAGACTCCAATAACGGATTCATCGGAATAAAAACGGATTCATCCACAAACGACCACAAGTTTTCTCCAATCCCTTGGCCTTCATTTCCCAGTAATAATCCCCAGTTTTTCGGTGCAACGAATTCATACAAACTCGTTGCTTGATTGACGCTTGTTCCAATAATCGTTATTCCTTGCTTTTTTAATGCTTTTATGGCGGAAGGTAAATCCATTTTCAAAAGCGGAATATGAAAAAAAGCGCCTTGGGTCGAACGAATGAATTTATCATTATAAATATCAACGGCTTGGGAGTTTAAAATAACTAAATCAGCGGAAAAGCCCAAAGCACTGCGAACAAGCGTTCCGACATTGCCCGGGTCTTGCAGGTTATCCAAAAGCAAGAATCTTTTCCCTTTTAACGGCGGTTCATCAAAATATTCGCAAACCCCGATGATTGATGACGGGGATTTGGTTTGGGATAATTTTTGAATTATTAACGGGTTGACAAGATAGTTTTCAACTCCGTTTATCATCATTTTCTCGTCCGTAATTAAAATCATCTTTAAGCGATTGGTTTTTTTTGCTTCTTCAATTAAATGGTTTCCTTCAATTAAAAATTGACGTTCTTCGTCGCGATATTTTCGTTCGTGGAGTTTGGATAACTTTAAGACAAAGGGATTTGATAAAGAATCAATGGTTTTCATTACTTTAATACCACATATAAAAGCACGCCGACGGCCATCAATGTTTCAATCCCGTGAATTAGGTAAACATATAAAAAGATTTTTTTGTGAAGCTTGTTTTTAATTATTAACCATATTACTAATGATAAAACTAAATTTAGGAAAGGAATAATAAACAAGCTAACATAAAAAGCAAACTCGGTGCTTCCGTTAATTACTGTAAAAAACCATTGGGCAAAATAAGTGCTAATTTGGGTTAATATCAGATAGAAAGAAAAAATTAATTGAAAAACCGCATACAGTCCGATCCACACGGGGAAGTTATCCCAAACTGAACTTTTTAATGACTTTTGTAATTGCTTTTTTTGCTTTACTAAGGTTCGATATTCGTTTTTCAACTCAATAAGTTTTTGGGTTTCTTCGGGTGAAACCTCATTTTGTTCATTCTCCTTATGATAAAATTCATCTTCGGCTCGTTCAATTATGGCATCAATTTCTTGAAGCTTTATTTCAATTTCAAAAATTTTTTCTTTGATTATCGCTTTTTCATCAATCGTTTCTTGTTCTTGTGTTTTTATCTCTTCGTTCATAAGTCACTCCTTAAATCTCGAATATGGCCTTGTCATTGCTTAAAACTGAATATTTATTAACGGTGTTTAATTCGATTATCTTAGTCTTTTTGATTGCTTCTTCAATTAACTCGTCTAATTGGCATTTAGCTTCTTCAGCTTTTACGGTTGCTATTTTGGGACGAATGACGGGGTGTTCAGGAACAAACACCGTGCAACAATCTTCAAATGGACGAATCGAAATATCAAAAGTCATTATCTTTTTCGCAAGACTGATGATTTCTTCTTTGTCATAAGTTACGAGGGGGCGTAGAATGGGAATATTGGTTACTTCGTTAACAACGACCATGCTTTCCAAAGTTTGCGATGCGACTTGACCAACACTTTCGCCATTAATTATGACATCGATGTGGTGCTTTTCACAAAGTTTCTCAGCAATCTTATACATTTGTCTTCGCATGATGGTAATCAAATAATCAAGTGAAGCTTTAGTTCTAATTTCTTCTTGAATACCGGTGAACGGGCAAACAAATAATTTTATTTTCCCTTCACTTGTGAAATGGGCTAATTGTTGAATTAAATCGACCACCTTTTGCAAGGCCATATCATTGGTATAGGGCGGCGATGCAAAATGTAAGGCATACAAATTAATGCCTTTTCTTAGCGAAAGAAAACCGGCAACCGGACTATCGATTCCTCCCGAAATCATTAATAATCCGCTTCCGGCAATCCCGCTTGGATAACCGCCTAAACCGGGAATACTATTTACAAAAACGAATGTTCCCTCATGCCTTAAATCGATTGACAAAATAATGTCCGGGTGATGAACATCAACTTTAAGATGAGGAACTTGTGGTAAAACCCGTTTCGCTACTTCTTGAGAAATAACTAAAGAATTATCGGGAAAGGTTTTATCGCCGCGGTTTGATTCAACTTTAAAGGTTTTGGCTTGGGTTTCTTTTCGCAACATCGCAATGGCAACCATCGCTATTTCTTCGTAATTGGCAGCAACCTTCTCACAAACACTATATGAATTTAAACCAACAATCGTGTTTAATATCTTAATAAC
The DNA here is from genome assembly GCA_050177775.1 of Bacilli bacterium. GTDB lineage: Bacteria > Bacillota_I > Bacilli_A > ML615J-28 > CAG-698 > UBA2253. The sequence goes on from JBFXGS010000013.1 coordinate 9,459, forward strand.
TTGTTTCGGATCTTCCCCATTTAATTCAATATAAAAGCGATATGTTGAATGGAAAAATTTAAGTTTAGGGAAAACTTGACAGCGACGCAGAATGTTTTGGTTTATTTTGTTAAGAAACTCTTTGTAATTCTTCTTTTTTAATGTCATTTCGCCATAGCGAACTAAAATGTATTCATTCATGACAGATTTCCTTTAAAGCATTCACTAAACAATCTATTTCTTTTTTAGTTGTTAAATGTGACATGCTAATGCGAATGGAAGAAGTGGAAACGACAAGATTGTTGGTCATTGCCATGACGGTTTTTTCGGGTTTTTTTACTTTTGAGTGACAAGCCGAACCCGCCGAAACATAAATGTCTTTTGCTTCCAATTCGTGAAGAATTGTTTCTGCGTTTTTGCCAGGAATGGAAATATTCAAAATATAAGGAAGAGCAACTAAGGGGCTATTAATGATGATTTCTGAAATATGGGAAAGTTGGTTGCGCAGATACTCATTTAAAGAATTCATCTTTTCTAAATGGTCCTGGACTTTAGGATAATAAATCTTTAACGCTTTGCATGTAGCCACAACAAGCCCCAAATCCAGTGTTCCTGGTTTTATTCCGTATTGGGTTTGCGATCCAAATAGCCTTTTTGATAAGCGAATGGAAGAACGATAAGCTAAAAAGCCAATTCCTTTCGGTCCATAAATCTTATGAGTGCTAATCGTAAACATATCAACCAAATTCAAGTCGAAATCGGGTTTTAATTTGCACAGGCCTTGAACAGCATCCATGTGAAAGGTAATTTTCGGGTAGTCTTGTAAAATTTCAAGGATTTGTTTTATTGGCTGAATACTCCCAACAATGTTGTTAACCCACATAACGGATACTAAGATGGTTTGCTTATTTATGGTTTGTTTAAGTTGTCCGACATCAATTACCCCTTGGTTGTCAACATCTAGGTAAACAACATCATATCCTTCTTGTTCTAAATCTTTGAAAACATCAAAAACAGAAGGATGCTCGATTTTTGTGGTTACAATTCGCCACTTTTTTTCTTCTAAAGGGTGTTCATGCGCAATTCCATAAATCGCCAAATTATTAGCTTCGGTGGCATTGCTGGTATATACTAAATGATGATCGGTTAATCCTAAAATATCCAGCGTTTCTTGCTTTGCTTGCTCGAGCATTTGATTGCTAATTAAACCTAATTTGTGAAGCGAAGAGGTGTTTGCGAAAAACTGCTTTTGGGTCCTTATGTAAGCATCTAGAACTTCATCATCAATGGGAGTGGTTGCTCCATAATCAAAATAAATCATATACCCTCCTTGGGTTAATTTAGATTAAGGTTATTATACCTTATTTTTACGGTTTTGAAAAATATATTTATCGTTGTGGCGTTTTTTTGTTTTTTTTGATAGACTGATACTGACAATATAGGAGTAATTTATGAAACACACAACTGATGATATTTTAGAAAATTTAACTCTTCTTTTATCCGATGATCAATTTGTCATGTCGGTTCTTGCCAACGCTTCCGCTTGGCTTTATGAAAAAATCAACAATCTAAATTGGCTGGGTTTTTATATTTTTCATAACAACAATTTATATCTTGGCCCTTTTCAAGGAAAAGTGGCTTGCAATTACATTGAAATGGGACGGGGCGTTTGTGGAAAATCAGCTCAGACAAAATCAACAATTGTCGTATCCGATGTATCCTTTTTCCCGGGTTACATTGCTTGCGATAGTGAATCAAAATCGGAAATTGTGGTCCCGTTAATTGTCAATAATCAATTATATGGTGTTTTAGATGTTGATAGTCCCTTGTTAAATAGATTTTCTGATAATGATGTTATTTTGTTTGAAAAAGCCGCAAAAATCATCTCCGAGCATCTTGCAAAAATTATTTAATTGAGAAATATTCTATAAAAAAATCCGTGTTTTTCACGGATCTTTTTTTATCGATTGTAGAATTCAACGATAAGGTTTTCTTTAATGTCAGGTAAGATTTCACTGCGTTCAGGGAAACGAACATATTCTCCCGTCATGCTCGGCTCATCAAAAGTAACAAATTCTTTTCTAGCTACCATTGCTCCTAAGGCATCGGCAATGATTGAGAATTTTCTTGCTTGTTCTTTTACGGTAATTTTTTGTCCTGGTTTGCAGATGTATGAAGGAATGTCAACTTTCTTTCCATCAACCAAAATGTGTCCGTGGTTAACTAATTGGCGGGACTGAGCTCTCGATGTTGCTAATCCCAAACGGTAAACAAGGTTATCTAAACGTGATTCCAGAAGAATCAAAAAGTTGTCGCCATGTTTCCCTTTCATTTTTCCTGCAAGTTCAAACAATTTTCTAAATTGTCTTTCGTTTAAACCATAAGTGAAACGAACTTTTTGCTTTTCTTGTAATTGTGTGCCGTATTCTGATAATTTGCTACGACGTTGTCCATGTTGCCCCGGAGCAAACGGACGTTTTAATAATTCTTTTCCTGTTTCTAAAGTCGAATATTTTAAACGACGAGAAACTTTCCAGGTTGGTCCTGTGTAACGTGCCATATTTTTCCTCCTTATATGATTAGTAAAGGACTTGAAGTCAATGAAAGTTTAGTCAAACAATGGTTTTCATCAAAGCAGCTGATTACTCGCCCCTCGTTAGGTGTTTTCTAATTGTTTTCATTTTATCAAGTGCTGCTATTACTGCACTGTGCTGATTGCACTTTTGTTATTATACCATGTTTTCGCTTAAAGTCAAGAATTATCGCTTAATTAAACAACGAACCGTAATAAAAAAGGTACTAACTTCTGGTTAGTATCTTTTATCGATTATTCGCTTTTGGCTTTAACAGCACTATTCAAGAAACTAATAAAATCCTCGGCTTTTAGGCTTGCTCCCCCAATCAAGGCTCCGTCAATATGGGGCATTGACATTAACTCATCAATGTTTCCAAGTTTGACACTACCGCCGTATTGAATGCGAAGCGCATTCGCAGCATTTGCTGAATACATCTTTGCAACTTGTTGGCGAATGTGTTTACAAGCTTCGTTAGCAACTTCACTTGTTGCTGTTTTTCCTGTTCCAATCGCCCAAATAGGTTCATAGGCAATAACTAGATTAGAAACTTGTTCCGGACTTAAACCACATAAATCAGCTTTTAGTTGTCGATTTAAAACCCGTTTGGTTAAGCCTTTTTCCCGTTGTTCAAGCGTTTCGCCAACGCATAAAATGGGGGTTATTTCGTGTTGAAAGGCTTTGAGTAACTTTTTGTTGACGGCTTCATCCGTTTCATTAAACATTGCTCGTCGTTCGCTGTGGCCGATAATAACATAATTAACTCCGATGGCTTTTAGCATGGGGGCCGAAACTTCACCCGTATATGCGCCTTCATCTAAAAAATGCATGTTTTGCGCGCCGATTCGCACATTTTCTCCCTGTCTTTTTACTAAGCAACGAAGAACTGTAAATTGAGCACAAACAACACTATCAACTAAATCTTGGCTTGGAGCTTGATCCGAAACAGTATAAATAAATTGTAATGCTTCATCACGAACTTTGTACATTTTCCAATTGCCGGCAATAATAGGTTTTCTCATTTTTTCTCCTTATTACAGCAGCAATCACAATCATCATCAATGGCTATAACACCAGGTAATTGTTTGCCCTCTAAATATTCTAAACTTGCGCCCCCGCCGGTAGAAATGTGGGTAAAACGATTTTCAAATCCAAATTTAATAGCAGCAGCGGCACTGTCTCCACCACCAATAACGGTCGTAGCTCCCGGCAAATCAGCTAATAATTGGCAAATAGCTTTCGTTCCATAAGCAAATTGATCAAATTCAAATACTCCGGCCGGTCCGTTCCAAACAACGGTTTTTGCCCCTTTAAGTTGTTCTTTAAATTTTGCAATCGTTTTTGGACCAATGTCTAAACCCATACGATTATTAGGAGTTTTATTAATGTCAACAACTTCAAACGAAGCTTGTTCTGAATATTCTAACGCCACGGCATGGTCAATCGGTAAAACCAATTTCCCATGAGCTTTTTCTAATAATGATTTCGCAAATTCAACATAATCGTTTTCACATTTTGATAAACCGATTTCCAAGCCTTGAGCTTTAAAGAAGGTATATGCCATGGCTCCACAAATTAAGATTTTATCGGCTTTATTTAATAAATTTTCAATTACCGATATTTTATCACTGACTTTGGCTCCCCCTAAAATTGCAACAAAAGGTCGAACGGGGTTATCAACGGCTTCGCCAATAAATTTAATCTCTTTTTCCATGAGGAATCCCGCCACGACATCATCGATATTATTGGCAATACCAACATTGGAAGCATGAGCGCGGTGCGCTGTTCCAAATGCGTCGTTTACAAAAACATCACCAAGTGACGCCCAATATTTTCCTAATTCAGGGTTGTTTTTTGATTCGGCTTTCCCATTTAAGTCTTCAAAGCGCGTATTTTCAAACATTAAAATATCGCCAACTTTCATGTTTCTAACGGCGGCTTCTAATTTAGGGCCTCTTGTTTCGTTAATAAATAAGACTGGTTTTTCTAATAATTCACTTAAGCGTTTCGCAACAGGTGCAAGTGAATTCGTTGCTTTGTCTTCTTCTTTCTCAACGCGGCCAAGATGGGAAAATAAGACGATTTTGGCTTTTTGTTCAAGAACATATTTGATGGTTGGCAAAGCTTGAACAATACGGTTTTGATCAGTAATTTGACCATTTTTCATTGGCACATTAAAATCCACACGGATTAAAACGGTTTTTCCGGACAATTGAACATCTTTAATGGTTTTTTTGCTCATATTTTTTCTCCTATTTTCGTTGTTTCCATAAGGTCATTATATCACAAAGTTCATTTGATGTATAGATTTAAACTTTAATGTAAACCGTTTTTATAATCGGCGATTAACATGGCTTTTTCATATGTTTTTCTAAAAATTCGGAAAGATTTATTAATCAAAAGATAATCTTTGTTTTTAAATATGACTAGGGTTTGTTGATCTTTTTTTTGGATGTCATAAATTTGAAAAAAATTAATCCAATATTGGTTTGGGCCGCTGGTTATTTTGAAGAACAACAAATAATCGTTAATATAAACCGGGACATTATACTTTAATCCAAAAACAATTTTGATGCCGCGAATTCGACCTTCTAAGGTTGTTAATTCTCTTAAGCAAGCTTGTGAAAACAAATATGCTAAGCTTTCTTTGTGCAAAACCGTTTTTTCACAATGATGCTCGATTACTTGGGGATATGTTTCAAAATAATTAATTGTTTTCTCCATAATAAAAGCCACCTTTAAAGGTGGCTACATCGTCTAGTATTTTTTTAATCTTTGCTCAGTTTCCGGATCGAAGAAATGACATTTTTCCATCGCTAGAGCCATTTCCATGTCGTCACCCATATGAATATCAACGCGGGCTTTAACCTTAGCAATTAATCCTTGACCGTGTAAAACGCCATTGATTAATGTTTCAGCACCAAGCAATTCCGCAACATCAACTTTTAATTTCACAACCGAATCTTTATGTTGAGCAATACGCTCCGGAGTATCGTGAATGTCTTCAGGACGAATTCCTAAAATGATTGGTTTTTCAAGGAATTTTTGTTCTTTCAACATTTCCATTCTATCTTGAGGAATTTTAATTCGCGAAACGCCTAATTTGTGATCTCCTAGTTCAAAGTAACCGTCTTCATATACTTTTCCTTCTAAGAAATTCATTGGCGGAGTGCCAATGAAACCACCGACGAAAATATTATTTGGGAAATCATAAATTTCTTTTGGAGTACCAATTTGTTGAATAAAACCGTCTTTCATAACAACAATTCTTGTCGCCATTGTCATGGCTTCAATTTGGTCGTGGGTAACATAAATAGTGGTAATCCCAAGTCGTTCAGTAAGTTTAATGATTTCCGCCCGCATTTGTACACGAAGTTTAGCATCAAGATTAGAAAGAGGTTCATCCATTAAGAATACCTTAGCATCACGAACAATGGCTCGGCCAAGGGCAACACGTTGTCTTTGTCCGCCGGATAACGCCTTTGGACGACGATCCAAGTACGGTTTTAATCCTAAAATGTCAGCGGCGTTTTGCACACGACGATCGATTTCATCACGTGAAAATTTACGTAATTTTAACCCGAAAGCCATGTTATCATACACGGTCATGTGAGGATACAAAGCATAGCTTTGGAAAACCATGGCGATATTACGATCTTTTGGTGCGACGTCATTAACAACTTCATCATCAATTCTTAATTCACCAGAAGTAATGTCTTCTAGCCCTGCAACCATTCGAAGGGTTGTTGTCTTTCCACATCCCGAAGGACCAACAAACACGATAAATTCTTTGTCTTTAATGTGTAAGTTAAAATCAGCTACGGCATGGACATTGCCATCATAAACTTTGTTCAAGTTTTTCATTGTTACTGTTGCCATAATAATCTCCTTTATTTTTTGCTAGTTACATTATAAAGGAGCCTTTAAAAATAAGCAATGTGCAATGTGCACAAGGTTATCTTTTATAATAAAATAACCAGTACATACAAAACGCGTGTTTAAAATGTTGGATATTAAGTCCGGTTTCGGATTTGATAAAATCCAGTTTGTTTATCAAGGTGTTACGATGCATGTATACGCTTTGGGCCGCTTTCGAAACATTTAAATCATTATCCAAAACGGCTTTTATGACTTGTTCATATTGGGAGTCATTTTCAATTCGATTAAGAATAATGGGAATTAACGGTTTTAACAATAAACGATTTTCTTTCACAATCTCTAAAATTAAATCCGCCACATCCACAAAGACAAAACTCCGTTTTGAAATTTGCTCATGGAAAGCATTTAAAAGGGTATGAAAATAACAAGGATAAGCGGGATTCATCTTCCCGCTTTGAAAGCAACTAAAAGAAATCGCAAAGTCATCGCTCATGGATAAGATTACGTTCTTAAAAGCATATTCTTCAAAATAAAATACAATTAATTCTTGATTGATTTTTAAAAAACAGGCTTCGGTTAACAGTTCTTCAAAAAAATTAATTAAAACTTTTTCATTATTGGGATCAGCCGTTTTAATAACTAAAAAATAATAGGGGCGGTTTGAAAACGGATAGGGTTGATTGTGAAAAAGATAATCATTAATTTTTGAAGATTGATTTGAAAGATTTAAAGTTCCCATAAAATCACCTTTTTAATTATAACATGGTTTTTCTTTATTTCTAGTAATTATTATTTTTTTCAAAAACAATGCAAATGTTTGCTAATCTAATTTAATCTTGATATAATGACTTAAAGAAAATCGAGGTTTATATGAACCAAGTTGGCACACTTACCCTTGAAACCAAACGATTAAGACTTCGTCAAATGGTGATGATGGATGCTTTTGCCATGTTTCATAACTGGGCAAATGATCCCCAAGTGACGAAATACCTGACTTGGAATCCTCATCAATCGATTGAAACAACACAGGAGATAATTAAATCTTGGAGCGAACAATATGCTTCTTCATTGTTTTTTCATTGGGCCATCGTCTATTGCCCCACTCATGAATTGGTTGGCAATATTTCGCTTTTTAAAGTTGATCCGCAATTAAAAACAGGAGAACTAGGGTATTGTATGAGCGCCAAATATTGGAACTGCGGAATTATGTCGGAAGCTGTTTGGGCGGTGTTATCTTTTGCTTTTAATACGGTGGGTTTTAATGAAATAGAAGCGCGGCATGATATCAACAATCCGGCATCAGGAAGAGTCATGCAAAAAAATAAGATGACAAAAATCGGCAATGTTATTACTTTTTCCAAGAAAGAAAGCAAAGACATTGAACTATGCGTTTATCGTATTAAGAAAGAGGAATTCTTATGAAATTAGTATCGTGGAATGTAAATGGCTTAAGAGCCACCATGAATAAAGGTTTTAAAGACTTTTTTATTCAAATTAATGCGGATATTTTTGCGATTCAAGAAACAAAGATGCAGGAAGAACAAAAAGATTTTACCTTCCCCGGTTATTTTGAATATTGGCATTCCGCTCAGAAAAAAGGTTATTCCGGCACTTTGATTTATACCAAACACCAACCATTAAGTGTTACCACCGGACTGGACGGAAAACATCTTGATGAAGGAAGAATAATTACTTTGGAATTTTCGGATTTTTATTTTGTGACTTCGTATTCTCCCAACTCCAAACCTGAACTGGCCAGGTTAGATTACCGAATGGAATTTGAAGATGCCTTTCGCTCTTACTTAATCAAATTGGATTCAAAAAAACCGATCATCGTCTGTGGTGACCTCAATGTCGCCCATCGTGAGATTGATTTAAAAAATCCCAAGGCGAACGAACGCAATGCCGGGTTTTCGATTGAAGAGCGAACTAAATTTCAAGCTTTGTTAGACGGTGGCTTTGTGGATACTTTTAGGCACTTTTATCCAAACACCGTCAAATATACTTGGTGGAGTTATATGTTCAATTCACGAGCCAATAATGTCGGTTGGCGCATTGATTATTTCTTAGTTTCCCGGCGTTTAACCTCGAATTTGCATAACAGTTTTATTCATGATGATATTATGGGAAGCGACCATTGCCCGGTTTCCATTGATATCTTTTAAAAAAATTACCACTTTGTGGTAATTTTTTATATCGTTATAACCGCGTTATAAAGGGCTTGATAATACCCTCCGCTCTTCACAAGTTGTTCGTGCGTTCCTCTTTCCATAATTCCCGATTTTCCTAAGACGATGATTTCATCAGCATTTTGAATGGTTGTAAGGCGATGAGCAATCATGATGGTGGTTTTGTCCTGGGATAATTCTTCAAAAGATTGTTGAATGAGGTTTTCGGTAATATTATCTAACGAAGATGTTGCCTCATCAAGAATGAGGATTTTTGGATTTTTTAAGAATAAACGGGCAATCGAGATTCTTTGTTGTTGTCCTCCCGATAGTTTGACTCCGCGTTCTCCGGTTAAGCTTTCATATCCATTTTCCAACGACATAATGAAGTCATGAATCTGGGCTCTTTTGGCGGCTTCAACGACTTCTTCAAACGTCGCGCTGGGACGACCGTATAAAATGTTTTCCTTGATTGATCCCCAAAAAATAAAGACATCTTGTTGAATTATCCCGATGGCGCATCGTAAATCATACAAATCATAATCTTTCACATTTATGCCATCAATCAGAATCTCTCCTGATAAAACATCATAAAAACGCGGAACAAGCTTAGAGATGGTCGTTTTTCCCACTCCGGTTTCACCGACAATGGCAATTTTTCTTCCTTGGGGAATCTCATAACTAAAGTTTTTCAAAACAAATTCTTTTTCGTCTTGATTATAGCTGAATTCCACATTCTTAAATTCAATATTGCCAACAAAATCATCTTTTTTTATGGCGTCTTTGGGAGAAACTATTTTGGGCTCGACATCCATAATATTATAGAATTTTTCAATTCCCGAAAACCCTTGTTGAATTTGCTCCATAGAATTGGTTAATCGCTGAATGGGACGAATTAAGAAATTAACATATAAAAAGTATGTCGTTAAGTCAATATAATCAATGCGATTTTTATAAACAAAATAACCGCCGACAATCAATAATGCTAAATTGGCCAAATTGGCAAAAAATTCATTTCCTGACCCGTATAAACCGATTTCCCGAAATATATTTGATCTGGCACTGCGATATTGGGAATTAACACGCTCAAATTTGCTTTGCTCATATTGCTCGTTGCTATATGCTTTTGTTAAGCGAATCCCACTGATACTGCTTTCAATTTCTGAATTCAATTCGCCTTGAACGGTCCTTGAAACGCGAAATGAATTAATCATTTTTCGTCTTCTCGAAATCGAATAAGTGACCAACATTGCTAAAAAAACAAAAACAATGAGTGTTAATATCGGTTCAATGAACATGAGAATAGTAAAACTTCCGATCAACATTAATGTTGAAATAAAAATGTCTTCGGGCGCATGGTGACTCATTTCCGAAACATCATGCAAATGCGTCGTTAAATTTGTCATTAATTCGCCGGTTTTTTTATTATCAAAGTATTGATAATCCATTATTTGCAGTTTTTTAAACAAATCGCTACGCATATCGGTTTCGATTTTTATTCCCATAACGTGGCCGTAATAACCGATGATGTAAGAAAGAACGAAGCGAACTCCATATAAAACTAATAAAGTTGCCCCAACAATAACCATCGCTCTTATCTCTTGATTGGGAATGTATTCTTTTAATGTCCGGCTTGTTGCCATCGGAAAGAGTAAATCTATCACGGCTACCGACAAAGCACACAATAAATCTAGAACCAACAATCGCCAATGAGGGCGATAATATTTTATAAATCTTCTAATCATTTTTACCTCTCCTCTTTTAGGGCAACAATCGGGTTTTTCCTTGCCGCAATAATGGCGGGAATTAATCCCGACACCAGTGATAGAAGCATACTCCCGAGCACCATCAACAGTATGTATTTTGATTCAAACCTTGCCACAATGACTTGTGAAATTCCTGAAAAGGATACCGTGTACTCTAATACCATTTGCTTGACAAAATCATTGACAGGATTTATTAAAATCAAAACGCCTAAAACTCCGAGTAATCCCGAAAACAAACCAATGGTCAGCGTTTCAAAATTAAACAATCGGGCAATGTCCCATTTCCTTGCTCCCACACTCCGCAATATTCCAATATCTTTAATTCTTTCAAAAATGGAAACATAGGTAATAATGCCTATCATGATTGCTGATACGATTAAGGATACCGATGAAAAAATAATTAAGACGGTACTGAATACTTTCACAAGTGAAGCAAATTCGGTGGTTACATTATTCATATAATCATAATAACTGATATTTACTTGTGAGGTCTCATCATCATAATCATTTACGAAAGTACTTATCGCTAAACGGTCAGCAAAGGTTGGGGTATACACATAAATGCGGTTAGTATTTACTAATGCCCCAAGATTTAGATAAGTTTGTTTTAATTGATATTCTTTCGAGGTTGTGGAAGAAAAAGACACTTCATGTTCATAAGGCAACCCAGTAAAAACATTTTTTGAAAATCCAAAATTCGCTTGTTCTAAATATACGGCTGATTGTCTGGCATTGTCATAAATCAAGGTTGTTAACTTGGGAGTATAAAGTAAGCCGCTTCCATATAAAATGGTGTTGGCTTCTTTTTTTTCTCGCATTATAGCCGTTACTTTTATAGGAAACTGTGAACCATCATATAATGATTG
>JBFXGS010000014.1:0-20408 GCA_050177775.1 Bacilli bacterium
CCTTTATTTGACTTTAAAAACGCCATCACCAATTATTGGCGTAGAATTGCAACAAGAAGCCTATGATTTAGCTTTAAGAAGTGTGGCCTTAAATAATTTACAATCCCAAATTACAATTATGCAAGCCGATATTTTAAATATTCACAAGTTGCTTGGAGCCAATACCTTTGATATTGTGACTTGTAATCCCCCTTATTTTAAATATCACCAATCAAGCCGCACCAATCAAAGTGATTTTTTGACCATCGCTCGTCATGAAGTCAAGATTACGTTAGAAAACATTATTGAAGAAGCGATGAAATTATTAAGAACAAAAGGTTCTTTATACATGGTTCATCGTTGTGAACGGCTTGCCGATGTAGTTTCGCTTTTAGAAAAAGATCGTTTTGGATTAAAAAGGATGCGGTTTGTTTATCCGCGGGTTGATTCTTTGTCAGCTTTATTATTTTTGTTTGAAGCCAAACAAAACCAAAAGCACGATGTGGTGATTGAACCCCCGTTGTTTGTTTTAAATGCGAATGAAACATATACCGATGAAGCTTTAAGCATTTTTAATTTTAAAAAACCAAAGTAAATATATAAAAAAAACATAACATGTATGTTATAATAAAGAAAAAGGAGTTGGTTTACATGTTCTTAAGTTTATTGTCCCGTGAAGAAAAATACTATTTTATTGATTTACTAGCTTTAATAGTTAGTGTTGATGGAAACACCTCGGAGTTGGAAAAACAAATTGTCAATCGACTCAAATATGAAATCGGTGAAGATATTCTTAAATATCGAAAAAGTTCGCTTTCCAAAGAAAAGCTGATTGATTATTTTGCTCAAAAGCCTAAATCAACCAAAAACATTGTTTTTATGAACTTAATTAGCTCATTCTTATATGATGAATTTTATAGTGCGGAAGAACATTTTTTAATGGAAGACATTCAAAACAAATTTGAAATTCCCAATAAAAAGCGCGCTGAACTAATGAAAGTTGTTTATGCGGAACGTGATGTTCGGGAAAAAGCCCGTCGGGTTATTTCAGAATGAACACCACCTCTTCATATTTATCAGCAAGCCCCACCCTTTATTTAGTTCCTACCCCGATTGGCAATTTTTTAGATATGACATTACGGGCGATTGATACATTAAAGGCGGTTGATTATGTGTTTGCTGAAGATACGCGTGTGACTAAGGTTTTACTTAGTCACTTTCAAATTACTACCCCCCTTTTTAGTTATCACATCTTTAATGAAGAAGAACGCGTTAATGATATTCTGGATTTATTAAAACAAGGACACAGCATCGCCCTTGTCAGTGATGCCGGAATGCCCGGAATAAGTGATCCGGGTTTTCTTGTTGCCAATAAGGCCATTGCTTTAGGGTTTAAAGTTGTGGCCTTACCCGGACCAGTTGCTTTTATAACCGCTGTTGTGGCTTCAGGATTACCAACTAATCAAATAACGTTCTTAGGATTTTTAAGTCATCGCCAAACGACCAGACAAAAAGAAATGCGCCAATTAATTAATCGGGAAGAGACGTTGATTTTTTATGAATCTCCTCATCGTATTAAAGCCTTTTTAAGTGATGCTTTTCTTATCTTTGGAAACCGCGAAGTCGTCATTACCAGAGAACTCACCAAAAAATACGAAGAATATTTGCGGGGCAATTTGGAAAATGCCGTTAATCTAAAAATCGACTTAAAAGGTGAACTGGTTATCATGATAAAAGGAACAAAGGAAGCCGCCAATGGCATGACCCTTAACCAAAAATCATTGTTAGATCACTATCAATATTATCTTGATCAAAACTTAGATGCGAAAGAGGCCATGAAAAAGGTTGCGAAAGACCGCAACATCACCAAAAGCGAAATTTATCGACAATTGCAAAAGTCTTCAGAATGAGGGCTTTTGTTTTTTAATCAGTTTATTTACTTTAAAAAAAGCAAGAGAAATGTTATAATAAAAAAAGGTGACGATTATGCGTGAAATAAAACATCTGAATTTTAACTGGTTATTTAGTCCTTCTTTTAATGAACAACACCTTGTTCATTTCGATGATGCCAAGGGCTTTATCAAGGTTGATCTTCCTCACAGCCCCAAGGACTATGGTTTCAATTATTTAGATGAACCCGTTTGTCTTGGAAAGTATACCTATAAATATTGTTTAAATGACGCCATTGCCAATGACAAAATTTACAAACTGGTTTTTAAAGGGGTTGCTCATGAAGCCCAAATATATATAAATGATGCCCATGTTGCTCATCACCAGGGTGGATATGATGAGTTTTGGGTTGACATAACCGCATCCTTAAACAAAGAAATTCCCAACTGGATTACGGTGGTTGTTGATGACCGTGAAAATCCCGACATTCCTCCTTTCGGTGGAGCGATGGATTATTTGGGTTATGGTGGTATTTATCGAGAAGTTCAACTTGTCATTTTAAACTCGGCTTTTTTCGAAGAAATTATTTTAAGAAGCAATGAAGAAGGGGATGGTTTTATATTTAAGGCGACCATTCACGGTCAAACCGACCAAATAAAAATCGAAGTAAAACATGACCACGATGTAATAAAAAGTTTCTTGGTGAAGGCGGATAACAAAGAAGTTCATATGGAAGCAAAACTTATGAATTTGCAACTTTGGGACCTTAACAACCCTTATTTATATGACTTTTATTTTTCATTGATTGATGAACAAGCCATTGTGGATAATGAACATCTTCGTTTTGGTTTTCGAAAAATACAATTTACGACCTCTGGTTTTTATTTAAACAATCAATTAATCAAGTTAAGAGGGTTAAACCGTCATCAAAGTTATCCTTATGTCGGCTATGCGATGCCCAAAAGCGCCCAAGAGTTGGATGCGTTCATTTTGAAAAAGCAATTGGGGGTCAACATTGTTCGCACTTCCCATTATCCGGCTTCCGAGCATTTTTTAAATGCTTGTGACGAATTGGGTCTTTTGGTGATGGAAGAAATCCCGGGGTGGCAACACATTGGCAAAGACGCTTTCCAAAACAACGTTTTAAATAACACAAAAGCGATGATTACAAGGGATCGCCACCACCCGTCGATTATATTATGGGGGGTAAGAATCAATGAATCCGCTGACCATCAAGTTTTGTATGAAGCAACGAACAAAATAGCGAAACAACTGGATCCAACCAGACCCACCGGAGGTGTTCGCAATTTTGGCAAAAGCCAAATGTTTGAAGATGTTTATACTTTTAATGATTTCACTCACGAAGGAAATAAACCGGCGCTTCAAAAAGCAAGCAAGATTAAAAAAAATGTTCCGTTTTTAATTACGGAGCACAACGGACACATGTTTCCGACGAAACCGTTTGACGATGAACCACATCGCTTAAGTCAAGCCTTAAGGCACGAAGCAGTCATCAAAGCGACCGCTTCCCAATCCCAAGTTTCGGGATGCATTGGGTGGTGCATGAACGACTATCAAACGCACCCGCAATTCGGCAGTGGTGATAAAGTTTGTTATCATGGTGTTTTAGACATGTTTAGGATACCGAAATATGCCGCTTGGTTCTATGCTTCTCAAAGTGACGACCAAATTGTTTTAGAAGTATTATCGGAATTAAATTATGGCGATTATCCCAAGAGTTTTTTAAAAAACCTTTATCTGGCTACAAATTGTGATGATGTGAAAATATATAAAGATGATGATTTGATTGGCGAATATCATCAAAATAAAGCCAATCCTTTTTATAAGCCTTTAATCAAAGTCAGTGATTTTTTGGGAAACATTTTAGTAGAAAAGCATCATTTTTCAAAGCATGATGCGAAAATAATCAAGCAATTATTTAATCAAATCCAAAATAATATCAATTTATCGTTTTTTTTTAAAATTAAAATGTTATATATAATGGTTAAGAATCATTTGACACGCCAAGACGCCACAACGCTCTTTTATAAATTAACAAGCGGAGCCAACCAGTGGCGCTTTGAAGGTTATGTCGATAACCAAATGGTAAAGCAAGTAATCAAGCAAAAACAAACCACTTCGCATTGGTTGATATCGGCGGATCATGATGTTTTATACCATGAACATACGTATGATGTTGTTCGCATTGTTGTCAAGAAAGTCGACCAAAACAATCATCCTTTAGTATATGCTTTTGATCCGTTTACGATTGAAACCAAAGGAGGAATTGGCATCATCGGTCCCAATCAAAGAGCGTTGATATCCGGTCAAACGGCTTTTTGGGTGCGAACAAAGGGGTTATTAAGCGATGGTGAAGTAATTGTTTTTAACCAACAAATGCATTTAACCAAATTAATTAAAGTTGAGGTTTTAGGGTAATGAATTTAAAGCAACGCGTAGCGATGTTAACAGGAAAAGATGTTTGGCATACTTATTCAAACAAGAAATTAAAAATCAAATCCCTGGCCATGGCCGATGGCCCCCATGGATTACGAAAACAAATTGATAATCAAGATAATCTTGGTTTAAATAGTAGTTATCCGGCGACTTTGTTTCCCAGTGAAGCAACCGTGGCCTGTTCTTTCAATAAGAAAATGGTTGAACTGATGGGCGAAACAATTGCGAAAGAAGCCAAAGCGGCCGACGTTCATATTGTCCTTGGGCCGGGCGTCAACATCAAAAGGAATCCTTTATGCGGAAGAAATTTTGAATATTTTTCCGAAGATCCGCATTTAAGCGGAACGATGGGAGCATCTTGGATCAAGGGTTTACAAAGTCAAAACATCGGAGCCAGTTTAAAACATTTTGCGGTTAACAATCAAGAAACGTATCGATTTAATATTAATGCCGTTGTTGATGAACGAGCCCTCCGCGAGATTTACTTAAAACCATTTGAAATTGCCATTAAAGAAAATCCCGCCACCGTGATGGCAGCATACAACAAAATAAATGGTGTTTATGCCACCGAAAACAAAAAGCTTTTAAATGATATCTTACGCAAAGAGTGGAATTACAAAGGGGTCACCGTTTCGGATTGGGGAGCAGTCAGTAACCGTGTTCAAAGCTTGTTACAAGGCTTGGACTTAGAAATGCCAAGCAGCGGCGTCTACAACTCGAAAAAATTGATTGATGCTCTTCATGACGAATATCTTATTGATAATGACATTGATGCCGCCGTGGGCCGAATTTTAAAAATGGTTGAAAAATATCAAAACAATATTCAAGAGCCTTTTGATAAAGACGAACACTTTAAAATTGCCCAACAAATAGCGACCGATAGCATTGTCCTTCTAAAAAATGATGGCATTTTACCATTAAAACCGACCGATAAAGTGGCTATTGTCGGGGCTTTCGCACAATTCCCGCGGATTCAAGGCGGGGGAAGTTCCAACGTCAACCCAATAAAAGTCAACAACGTCATTGATGAAATCAACAACTATACCCATAATTGCAAATATTTTCGGGGTTATACTTTTGAAAACGATGGCTTTGATCAAAACTTGATTGATGAAGTTGTTCATGAAGCCAATTTATTTGATAAGATAGTCCTCATGATTGGGCTACCGGAAGAATATGAAACCGAAGGGATTGATCGTCGTCACTTAAGTTTACCACAAGGGCATTTAAAACTTGTGGAAGCCGTTTTAAAAGTCAATCCTCATGTGATTATTACGCTTTCGATGGGGGCACCAGTGGATATTCCGTTTGAAAAAGACGTCAGTGCCATTGTTGCGCTTCACTTGCTCGGAGGAGCATCGGGGAAGCCTGTTTTAGATATTCTCTATGGTCAAACATCGCCTTCGGGACGCTTAGCCACGACTTTTCCCCTAGATATTAAGGACGATCCATCGACAGCCAATTTTGCTGACGGCAACCATAGCTGTTGGTATCAAGAAAGCCTTTATGTCGGTTATCGTTATTATGAAACTTTTAAGAAACCGGTTCGTTATCCGTTTGGGTTTGGATTAAGTTACACGACCTTTGCTTACTCGGATTTAACGGTATCGATACCCGAAATTCGTGTTTCCGGACCGATTGAAGTCAAAGTCAAGGTAAAAAATAATGGTAAAAAAGCCGGAAGTGAAGTGGTCTTGCTGTTTGTACAAAACAATTCTTCGCCGATCTATAAACCTCTTAGAGAATTAAGAGCTTTTGATAAGGTCTATTTAGAACCAAAAGCTCAAAAAGAAGTCGTATTTGTTCTCAATTATCAAGATTTTGCCTATTATGATGCGGATATGAAAGATTTCCACGTTGATAAAGGGCAATATAAGGTGCAAATTTGTAAAAACGCTTCGGAAGTTATTTTAGAAGAAACAATCATCAAAGTTGATAATGAAACGGGGTTTAGTGCTCCATATCCAAGTGCTTATAACGATAGGAACTATCACATTGAAAAAGAAGATTTTCAAAAACTGTTAGGTCGGTTATTACCGCCCAAGAGTATTGTAAAACACCGTCCCTTTACTATGGATGCGACTTTAAATGATGTAAAACATACGACGTTTGGCTTTATCCTTTACCAAATTATTTTACGCAAAGCCGGCAAAATGAGTAAAAATGTGACAAGTGATTGGATGAAGCAAGCCATGAAAGAAACCTTGACTAAAACGCCTCTTCGAACAATTGCGGTAATGAGCGGAGGAGCCATCTCGTTAACGCAGATGGAAGGGCTTGTCGATATCATTAATTTTCGAATAATACGGGGGTTAGGAAAGTTATGAGATCCTATAAAACAAGTATTGTTTATCAAATTTATCCACGAAGTTTTCAAGATTCCAACCATGACGGCATTGGCGATTTGCCAGGAATAATTAGTCGCCTTGATTACTTAGCCGATTTAGGGGTAACCGCTTTATGGTTATCCCCTATTTACGTTTCTCCCCTTCACGATATGGGTTATGATATTGCTGATTATTGTTCAATTCACAGCGATTATGGAACAATGGCTGATTTTAAAAATTTATTAAAAGAAGCGCATAAACGCCAAATAAAAATCATCATGGATTTAGTTATTAATCACACTTCAAATGAGCACAGTTGGTTTAAACAAGCCATAAGCGATGAAAATAGCCCTTACCGAGATTATTATTTTATCAGGAAAGGTAAAAAGATACCCAACAATTGGACCTCTTTTTTTGGCGGATCTGCTTGGACCTATCTTAATGAAGAAGATGTTTCCTATTTGCATTTATTTGCTCCTGAGCAACCGGATTTAAATTGGGGTAATGCCCAATTACGCGAAGAAATAAAAAACATTTTGCGCTTTTGGTTAGATATGGGGGTCGATGGTTTTCGTTGTGATGTTATCAACATCTTATCAAAACCGCACAACCTGCCAAACAGTAAACGAATATTAGTTTTAAAGGGGGCAGAATATTATGTGAATGGCCCCAAGATCCACGATTATTTGCAAGAATTAAAGCAAGATGTTTTTAAGAATTATGAGATGTTTACCGTCGGTGAATGTGTCTTTATTACTCCTTTCAAAGCCTTAGAATATATTAAAGAGGGCATTGATGAATTAAATATGGTTTTTCAATTTGACCATATGGGGGCGGATAATTACTTTAAATGGTTCTTAAGACCGTTTAAACCGCGCCGTTTAAAATTAGCGCTTGCGAAATGGCAGAATGAAATCAATGGAAAAGGTTGGAATTCTTTATACTTTGAAAACCACGATCAACCACGGTCCGTCAGCCGTTTTGGGAATTTGGACTTTTATTATGCCAGTGCGACGATGCTGGCAACCATGCTTTATTTTGAACAAGGAACCCCTTTCATTTATCAAGGGCAAGAAATTGGCATGACGAATGCGCATTTTACCAGCTTAAATCAATATCGAGATATTGAAACGCACCGCGTTTATCACATCGGAAGGACAAAACTAAAGCTTTCTCACAAGCAAATGATGCGTAAAATAAAATACATGAGTCGCGATAATGCCAGAACACCGATGCAATGGGATGATTCCATCCATGGTGGTTTTTCCGATGCCACGCCTTGGATTGAAGCGAACCCTAATTTTGTAACCATTAATGTAAAAGAAAATCTCAAAAACGAACAATCCATTTTGAATTATTATAAAAAGATAATCAGTTTGCGAAAAAAATATCCGGTGATTGTTTATGGCGATTTTAAACTCTATTATCCAAACCATCGTTGTTTGGTTTATTTTGAACGTAACTGGGAAGATGAACAAATAATTGTCTTATGCAATCATTCCCCCAAACCTTTAAGTTTTAAATCGCTTCATGATTTGTCTTTGTATGATGTTATTTTAAACAATGCCGATGAAAATGATCAGAGATTATTGCCATATCAAGCTAAAGTCTTGTTAAGGAGAAAACAATCATGATCAATATTCAAAACGAGGTTTTTCACTTACAAACCAAACATACTTCCTATGTTTTTTCCATTCAAAATGATTTGTTAATTCATCATTATTATGGAACAAAAATAGCATTTCAAGATATCAACCATTTAAAGGTTAAACTTTCGGGAGGAGTAGGAACGGCTGTTGAGTATGAAGGTAAGAAACAAGTTTATACCGATTATTTACCTTTAGAATATGGAACATTTGGAACCGGTGATTTTCGAGAACCAGCCTTGCTTTTTAGTAACGCTGACGATGGCTTTTATGCAAACTTTAAGTATTCAAAATATGTGACGGATGAAAAAAGTTGTGATCTTCAAGCTAAAGCCAAGGGCGCCAGTGATGTATTAAAAATTGTCTTAATTGATCAGATTCGTCAAATTGAATTAGAATTGATTTATAGAGTTTTTGAACAAACCGATGTCATTAGTCGTTATGTTCGTATGATTAATCACTCTTCCCAAACCTTCCAAATCAATCGCATCTTTTCGGCGCAAATAGATTTTTATCATAATGATTTAGAGATGTTAACCTTTGATGGGGCTTGGGCCAAAGAACGTCATGTTCAATCCCATCAGCTTGCAGGCGGCATTTTCATCAACGATGCCAAATGTGGGGCCAGCAGTAATCGCCATAATCCGTTAACGATTCTGAAAACTTCCGTGACAACCGAAGACCAAGGCGAAGCTTGGGGTTTTAATCTTGTTTACAGTGGCAATCACAAAACCGTTGTGGAAACATTACCGAGCAAACAACGCCGCATATTATTAGGAATCAATGATTTTGGTTTTAATTATCAATTAAGTCCAAACCAATCATTTACTTCTTGTGAAGCGGTTCTGACTTATTCCCATCAAGGACTAAATCAATTGTCACAAAATTTTCATGATTTTGTTAATCACCACATTATTCCTAAATCTTTTCAATTTAAAAATCGTCCGATTGTTTTGAACAACTGGGAAGCGACCTATTTTAACTTTAATGAAAAGAAACTATTAGAATTAGCCAAGAAAGCCCAAGATGTCGGTGTTGAATTATTTGTTTTGGATGATGGATGGTTTGGTAATCGTCAAAACGACCGTTCTTCCCTTGGCGATTGGGATGTGAATCTGCATAAACTACCCCATGGCTTAAAAGGACTTGCGGACAAAATAACCGCATTGGGGATGCAATTTGGCTTATGGGTTGAACCGGAAATGATAAGCCTCGACAGTGACTTGTACCGAGCCCATCCAACTTGGGCCGTCACTTTTCCTCATTTTACTCCAAGCTTAGGCCGAAACCAATTGCTTTTAGATTTAACAAATCCCGAAGTTCGTGACTTTCTAAAAACTAAATTGTCGGAAGTATTTAGCCAAGCCAAGATCAGTTATATAAAATGGGATTACAATCGCAATATCACCGATATGTATGGGCAAGCATTGACCAATCAAAGTGAATTTTTCCATCGCTATATTATGGGATTATATGAAGTGCTGGATTATTTAACAACGACTTTTCCCAATCTTCTTTTTGAAGGCTGTGCCAGCGGAGGCAATCGCTTTGACTTAGGAATGCTTTGTTTCTTTCCTCAAATTTGGACCAGTGATGATACCGATTATGTGGAAAGATTGTCGATTCAAACCGGAACTTCCTATGGGTATCCGCTATCCACCATTTCGAATCACATCAGCAGCGTTCCCAATCATCAAACGTTAAGAATAACGCCATTAGCGTCACGGTTTAATTTAGCTTGTTTTGGAATTCTTGGTTATGAACTCAATTTATGCGAACAAGACGAAGAAACCATCACAGCGATCAAAGACCAAATTTTATTATATAAAAAACATCGTCATTTATTTCAATTTGGAACTTTTTACCGTTCTGATCCCACCATTTTTCACAACAATCGTTGCGGTTTTTATGTCATTAATCAACACCAAGATGGGGGAATGTATGGCTTTTTCCAAACGCTCGTTCACCCCGATATGAGTGTTGATGTAATTAAAATAAAAGGATTAAGCGATGATTATTTTGTTTTTTATAATTTAACAACCCGATTAAATTTACTCAACTTTGGTGGTTTAATTAATATGGCGTCCCCCATTCATTTAAAAATCAATGGAAAATTACATCGCTTGATTGCGAAAATATATCGTCCAAGTTCGGAAAAAGAACGTTATATTGTTCATGGAAAAGCGTTGTTTGATGCGGGAATCATCCTAAATCCGCAGTTTATGGGAACGGGTTACAATGAACAAGTGCGGGTTATTGGTGATTTTGGAAGTCGTTTATATGTTTTTTCTAAAATAGATACGCCATTGCAAAAGCATCATTTAAAAAGGACTGGCTTTAAAAGCTAGTCCTTTTTGATTGATAAAGCATAACTTTGCTTTGGTTGATACAAAACTAGATAATATTCGGTTTTGGCATCGGATTCCCATTTTTCCAAGCGACTATTACGGGCTAAATTGACCGTTGATAAGATGGGGTATTCTTTCATAAACAGCGAAAAAACCAAGTATTTTTCGGGCTTTTCAATTTGATATTCCCACCAAACCGATGGTTTTAAGACGGCTTGGTCAAGGTAATCTTGTTTTAATAAAAACATTAAATAATCAAAAGAAGATAATTTAAGCGCACTGGCTAAAGCTTTCGCAAGATCCTTGATTTGTAATCGGGATTGAGGGTTTTCTTTGAGGTATGTCCCGAAAGTAAGAAACAATTGATAACCGTCCCATTGTAAATCTTGGAGTAAATGTTTTAGTGTTTTCATAAAACGATGAGAATTATAATAACGATTTAACCCTTCTTCCACAAGTTTGATTTCTTCAAGGTCGCATTTAGACAGATACTTATTGCTGATGATTTCATAGGGGGGAGCATCATTAAAAGCATATTCATGAAGTAGTTTTTCATTGACAATCCTTGTTCCGGCCAGAGCTTTTAAAATGCCTAATTGTAATTCATCGGGGAAAATCAAAAGGGTTTCATTAAAAGTTTTTTGAAAGGAAGTTTTGTCCTCATAAGGTAAACCGGCAATCAAATCTAAATGGACAATAACGTGATCTTTAATGTCATCAATAAGGGCTTTTATTTTGGAAAATAATTGTTTACGAAATACCGCTTTGGTGGTGGCTTCGTTGGTTGATTGAATGCCAATTTCAAAACGAATTAACCCAAGACGAATTTGCTTTAAAAATAAGACCACTTCCGGCGTTAGGATATCAGCGACGATTTCCATTTGAAAAACCGTTGTTTGATTGTCGTTAGCTTTAATGAAAGAAAGAATTTCCAGCATCCGTTTACTATCGACATTAAAAGTACGGTCTAAAAATTTTACGGTTTTGGCTTGCGCCTTAAGAGCCCATAATATTTCCGCTTTTATTTGTTCAATCGGGAAAAAGCGAACTTTTTTATCTAGTGAAGCTAAACAATAGGAGCAAGAATAAGGACAACCGCGACTGGATTCTAAATATACATAACGATTTTTAGGGTCACCCATTAAATCATAATCATGCTTTATGAAAGAGGTGTCACTGTTTAAATCAAAAGTATAATTAATTCCTTGCTCGCGATAATATAAATTAGGTACCGAAGAATTGCTCAGCTGACCATTTAAATAGTCTAACAGTAAATGAAAAGCTCGTTCTCCTTCGTTTTTTATGATATAAGCCACGTTAGGATAAGAAAAATAATCCAAATAACGATAACTTGCTTCCGGTCCTCCCAAAACAATCATCAAGGATGACGGCAACAACGATATTACTTTTTGTACAAAAGAAGCATTCCAAATATAAACCGAGATGCCGACGACATCGGCATGATAAGACAAAATGTCGTTAACAACACGATTGACGTCATCCTTAATGGTATATTCCCAAATGGTTACCGGCCAAGCAGTATTGGCCGCCAATTGCATGATGCCCATCGCGGGATGAATATATTTAGAATTAATGCCGACAAGTAAAACTTTCATAATGAACCTCTTATCCATTATACCATGTTTAAAAAAGCCCCGACAACAAAACAAGGAAATTTCTTGTCTTTCCTTTTTTTAAAAAGTTTGGTATAATGCCACCGAGGGAAAGAGTTATGATTAACAGTAAAAAAGCTTTAATCCAAGAGATAATTACCACCATTTCTCATATTCTTAAAATCCCGCTTTGCAAAATTACCTATTTAAAAATGCCGGACGAATATGGAAAAGTTGTTTGTTTGTTTTCCAAAGAACATTATCAAATTAACATAAACGAAGATATGATCAAAAAATTATCCGATTTAGAAGTAACTTCCGCCATGATTCATGAAACAAGACATGTCTATCAGTGGTTCCAAATCATCAATCCGGAAAAAACGACGGAGACGGACGAACAAATTGCGATTTGGAAGCAAGAATTTATGAACTACATTCAACCAATTTACAGCGATGAACTATTCCTAAATCAACAACTTGAGATTGATGCCATTGCTTTTGCGGCCATTATTACAAAACTTTTGTTCAGGCGTGATTTAGCCATACCGGAAATTGTGAAAGAAAAAGTTTATGCGCGGGTTAATCAAATCCAAAAACAATTTGAATACTTACGAACGGTATAAAATGCTTTCATAAGTTATTTATCAATAAGACCTTGAGAAAAAGCGATGCTTATGCTATAATAAATTAAAATACCAGGAGGATTAAAATGGCAAAAAAAGTGTTTGAATCAATGGATGGAAACCAAGCCGCGGCTTGGGCATCATATGCATTTACCGAAGTGGCGGGCATCTACCCGATTACCCCCTCATCACCAATGGCCGAATATGTTGATGATTGGGCCAGCAAAGGTAAAAAGAATTTATTTGGCGTTCCTGTAAAAGTTGTGGAAATGCAATCCGAAGCGGGAGCAGCGGGAACCGTTCATGGTTCTTTGCAAGCCGGTGCTTTAACAACAACGTTTACAGCCAGCCAAGGTTTATTATTAAAAGTTCCCAACATGTATAAAATTGCCGGAGAATTATTACCGGGCGTTATTCATGTCTCGGCAAGAAGCCTTGCTGTTCAAGCTTTATCAATTTTTGGTGATCACCAAGACGTAATGGCGGTTCGTCAAACCGGTTGGGCAATGCTTGCTTCCGCAAGTGTTCAAGAAGTTATGGATTTGGCGGGAATCGCTCATTTAGGAGCCATTAAATCCAGTATTCCGTTTTTACATTTCTTTGACGGGTTCCGTACGAGCCATGAAATTCAAAAAATCGAAGTCATGGATTATGCTGTTTTCGATCGATTGCTTGATCGCAAAGCCGTGGAAGCTTTTAGAAATCGCGCTTTAAATCCAAACAATCCGGTTACTCGCGGTTCCGCTCAAAACGGCGATGTTTATTTCCAAGCTCGTGAAGCGCAAAACAAGTATTATTTAGAAATCCCAAGAATTGTTGAAGAATACATGGATGAGATTTCCAAAGTCACAGGTCGTGAATACAAACCATTTGTTTACTATGGCGCCAAAGATGCTACCGATGTCATTATCGCCATGGGGTCAGTCATTGAATGTGCCAAAGAAGTTGTTGACCACTTGACAAAACAAGGCAAAAAAGTTGGCTTAATTAATGTTCACCTTTATCGACCTTTCTCTGCTGAACATTTGTTACGCGTTTTACCTAAGACAGTGAAACGCATTGCCGTTTTAGAACGTACAAAAGAACAAGGTTCAATTGGCGAACCACTATATTTAGATGTAAAATCCGTTTTCTACAATCAACCAAATGCACCGATTATCATTGGTGGCCGTTATGGCTTATCTAGTAAAGATACTAATCCATCGCAAATTTTTGCAACCTTTGAAAACTTAGAAAAAGGCGAAAAAGCCCTTAACTCGTTTACGGTGGGAATTAATGATGATGTCACTCATTTATCATTGCCATTAACTAATCATACTGATGTGACCGGTGAAGGCGTCAGCCAATTAATTTTCTATGGTTTAGGTAGTGATGGAACCGTGGGCGCCAACAAAAACACGATTAAATTAATTGGCGATAATACGGATTATTATGCGCAAGCTTACTTTGCTTATGACTCCAAAAAATCGGGGGGAGTTACGCATAGCCATTTGCGATTTGGACGCAATCCGATTCGTTCAACTTATTTAGTTGCGAAAGCCGATTTCATTTCTTGTTCACTTGACACTTATACTCAAAAATATGACATGTTGCGTGAATTAAAAGAAGGGGGACGCTTCTTACTGAATACGATGAAAAGTGAAGCGGATTTAATCGAATTCCTTCCTAATTATTTCAAAAAAGCGCTTGCTGATAAACATGCTCGTTTATATGTTATTGATGCTGTGTCGTTAGCAATGGAACTGGGACTGGGAAATCGTACCAATACGATTATGCAATCGGCTTTCTTCAAACTAAACGAACAAATCATGCCTTATGAAGAAGCGCAAGCTTTAATGAAAAAATATGCTTACAAATCCTATATTAAGAAAGGTCAACACATTGTTGATCAAAACTATCTAGCAATCGATAAGGGAGCCGAAGGGCTAAAAGAAATTACGGTTGATCCTGCTTGGAGCAATTTGCCGATTGAAGAAAAACACTTTGATGCCAAAGCACCGAAGTTTGTTACCAAAATTGCTAATCCGGTTAATGCTCTCAGAGGTGATGACCTGCCTGTTTCCGCTTTCAACGGATATGAAGACGGAACCATGGAGAATGGGACCGCCGCCTTTGAAAAGCGTTACATTGCTTCGTTTGCGCCAATGTGGATTGAAGAAAACTGTATTCAATGCAATCAATGCGCGTTTGTTTGTCCGCATGCCGTTATTCGTCCTTTCTTATCTACAGCTGATGAAGTCAAGAATGCCCCTGAACAATCGAAATACCTTGATCCGGTTGGTAAAGGCTTAGAAGGCTTAAAATATTCCATCGTCGTATCCGTTGCAGATTGCACGGGCTGTGAAGTTTGTGTTAACCAATGCCCGGGTAAGAAAGGTGAAAAAGCCTTAAAGATGGTTCCGATGGATGAACAATTACGCCAAGGACGCGATAAAGTTGCGAAATACTTCCATGAGAATGTTTCTTATAAATCAACTATTTTAGATAAATTTGCTAATCCAAAGAACTCACAATTTGCGAAACCATTGTTTGAATTTAGTGGGGCTTGTGCCGGTTGCGGAGAAACACCTTATGTTCGTTTAATGACGCAATTATTTGGCGATCATATGGTGATTGCTAATGCCACAGGTTGCTCGTCCATTTATGGCGGATCATTCCCAGCTACTCCTTACACTAAGAATGCGGAAGGGAAAGGTCCGGCTTGGGCTAACTCCCTATTTGAAGACAATGCCGAATTTGGTTATGGAATGCGAATTGCAACCGAAACCATTCGTAATCGCATCGGGGTCATGATGGAGAAAATTCTTGAAAAAGAAGGTCATGAAAATCGCATTCACGAATTATTTAGATTATGGTTGGATAATCGTGACAGTAGTCAAGAAACCGAAAAGATTGCGAAAGAATTGATTCCTTTACTGGAAAAAGCTAATTGCGACAATGCTCGCGAATTATTAAAATTAAAAGACTATTTTGTGAAACGATCACAATGGATCGTTGGTGGTGATGGTTGGGCTTACGATATTGGCTATGGTGGCTTAGATCACGTTATCGCTAACAACGAAGATGTCAACATTTTAGTTCTTGACACTGAAGTTTATTCCAATACCGGCGGACAAAGCTCTAAATCAAGCCAAACCGGTTCGATTGCAAAATTTACCGCATCCGGAAAGGTTGGCAAGAAGAAAGACTTAGCGGCCATCGCCATGAGTTACGGTCATGTTTATGTTGCTTCCATTTCCCATGGCGCATCGCAACTTCAAGCTTTAAAAGCTTTTAAAGAAGCCGAGAATTATCCAGGGCCATCCATCATTATTGCGTACTCTCCTTGTATTGCTCACGGCATTAAAAAAGGGATGGGGACAACGCAACTTCAAGCCAAACTGGCGGTTGAATGTGGCTATTGGCCAATTTTTAGATTTGACCCGCGCTTAATTAAAGAAGGAAAGAATCCGTTCCAACTTGATTCTAAAGAACCGGATTGGGCAAAATATGATGATTATTTAATGGGCGAAACACGTTATTCGCAATTAAAAGAAATTAATCCGGAAGCTGCTGAAAAATTATTAGAGATTAATAAACAAGAAGCAAAACGTCGTTACCGTATGTATCAACGTTATCAAGCTATGGATTATTCTAACGAACAATAAGCATTCTAAAACTCTCCAAATGGAGAGTTTTTTATTTGACTCATTATATGGTATAATTATTATACAAAATAAACTGGCAAAACCTAGATGTAATTTGTTATATAAATGAACAAAGGTATAAAACCAGTTTCGGGGGGAACGATGTTTGACTTAATGCGCCTTGAAAAAAGCATGCAACAACTAAAAAATGGCGATAATAGTGCCTTTGAAGACATTTATGAGCAAACGCACCGCATGGTTTTTTATATTGTCTATGGGATTGTGAAAAACCACGACAAAGCGGAAGATTTGACTCAAGAAGTTTTTATGAAAGTTTATGAGAAAATTAATTTATATAATCGTAGTACATCACCCAAAGCGTGGATTGCGATGATTGCGAAAAACATGGCCATCAATGAATACAAACGGCAAAAGAAAGAAACCATTATTGATAATGAAACAGCGGATTTAGTTGTTGATGAAAAACCTTATCGCAAAGAAACACCGTTAATCGATTTAGCTTCCAAGCATTTATCGGAAGATGAATTTACGATTGTCATGCTTTGTGTTGGCGAAGGTCATACCCGTAAAGAAGTTGGAGGGATGTTAAATCTTTCCACAAGCGGAGTAACATGGAAATTAGAACAAGCCCTAAACAAATTACGAAAAATTGTGGAAAAGGAGGGATAAAACATGAAAAAAGCAATGTTAAAAAAGATGCTTCGTGAAGAAAGCAAAAATTTTGTGCCCGATATGAAATCACAAGTATTGTCACAAATTCCATCTTCCGTGGCTCAAAAGAAGCCCCTTTGGAAAACTAATTTTAAACAAGCATGGGCTTTTAGTTTATCAGTTATTTTAATCGTTATTGTCGGTATCACTTATTTTGGCTTTAAAGGTCTCAATACCCAAGCATTTGAAAACTCGCTTGTTTCTGTGGATATTAACCCTTCGGTCGAATTAGAAGCCGATGCCTATGACTTAGTAGTAGGATATCGATCAATGAATTTGGATGCGCAATTATTACTTGAAGAAGATGGCTTAGTTTTAACAGGCAAAACAATCGATGCAGCCATCGAGTTGATTGTGGACTTGGCCATTGAGTATGGTTATTTAGATACCGAGGATGTCGAAGCCGAAGTGTTAGTTACCGCCATCAATCGTAACAGTGATTTTGAGCAACAGTTAAATTCACGTTTAGAAACGAAAATGACATTACTTTCCCAAAAGAAAAACTTAAAAGGTGAAGTAATTTTGGAACAAGCCAATGAAGCGGTAAAACAACAAGCTAAAGATTATAAAATGTCCGTGGGCAAAATGATCCTTGTGAATCGTGCCCGCAATGCTAATCCTAATCTAACCATGACGGAAGCCGCCAAATTAAGTGTTAAACAGCTTAATGAAATTGCAACCCAATATGACAGTCAAAAAATCCAAGATTTCCAAACAGCTTATGAAAATAAACTAGAAGGTTTGACGGAAATGAAAAACGGCATTTTGACACAATTGGAAGACAAAGAAGCAACGATTGTGGAAACTATTGATGGAATTTTAGAAATGATTGAAGAAGCAAAACCGCTTCAAGATATTAATAACGAAGTTAATGATTTATTAACAGAACATTTTCCTAATGTTCACCCTGAAAACTTAACCACTTATAATCGTTATGAAATCTTTTTAAAGAGTTTAAGAGAATTTACTATTTCTCAAAGTGAACGGATCGCAAACCTTGTGAAAACAAAATATACAAGTCAAGTCAAAGCATTCCGCTTTCAAATGCAAGGAAACATGAACGACGAACAAATTGATTTCGAGTTTGTTTTTGATGATGACTTTGATCCTAAGTATTTTCCGGATGATGATCTTCCTGTTAATAACCAAACCGAAGAAAGAATCTTGGAAATTATTAATCAAGTCTCGACATATATTTCGATTATAAATATGAATCCGGGAAAGCATCATGGTCAATCGGAACGAGCCATTTCTTTATTAATGAACCAATTTGCAGCTTTAATGGAATCGCCGCAAGTTTCGACTGATTTTAAAACCAGTAGTCCTGTTACCGATTTTATAACACTTTATAATCAATTTTTAGAAAATTAAAATTTTACTGTTAAATTATCAAAGTTCTTTGTTTTATAAGTGACCAAAGAAAAAAAGGAGAAAAGATATGAAAAAAGCAAGTTTATTTATTGGAATGTTGTTAATGGTTTTATCATTAGGCTTATACGGATGCACGGTAGGAACAAAAAGTACCGATTATGCCGCCGATGCTTATGTGGTATTAGACATTAACCCATCAGTTGAAATCTTAACTGATGAAGATGGATTGGTAGCACAAGTTAATGCGCTCAATGAAGATGCCGAGCTATTACTTGTTGACACCGACTTTGTTGGAAAGACGGTTGAAGAAACAGTTGAAGCCATTGTTACCTTAGCTCTTGATATGGGATTCTTAGATTTTACAGCCGAGAACGCTATTGTTGTGACAACGGTTGGCGATAATGAGGAAGATACCGAAGAATTGGAAACCAAGATTCGTGATCGCATCCGTGACTTCTCTGAGAAGAAAGGGATGTCAATGGAAGTTATTCAAGCCCGTCAAGAAGCCACAGCTGAAATGATTGCTTTAGCGGAATCATTAGGCATTAGCGTTGGAAAATTAAAATTAATTCAAATGGCCATGGAATTTGATGAAACATTAACCGTTGAAGTTGGTGCAACCATGGCGGTTAAAGATCTAAATGCGATTGTAAAAACCAACCGCATGGAAATGAAAGAATTTATCGGCGAACAATTACGTGATCGTTTCTTTGAGTTCCGTCAAGAAACAAGAGGCGAATTTGCTGTTAGTCGCATTCAATTTATCTATGATGCGATGTTAGTTGCGGAAGCTGATTTCTTTGCTCCGGTATTAACGGAATCAACGGCAACAGCGGCTGATGTTATTGCTTTATATGAACAATACTTGAATGCTGTAAAGGCCATCGAAATTCCTGAAGAAACCGAAGAAGTAGTCATTGAAGAAGAAGCTACTTCAGAAGTTGAGTTAGATGCGGAGTTTGAAGCTTTATTAACCCAAAGAAAAACGTTAATGCAAGAAATGATTCAAATTCGTGGTCAATTATCCAAAGTCAAAGAAGGAACTGAACAACACGAACAATTAAAAACTCAATTTCAAGCAAAATGGCAGGAAATTCAGACTGCTAACGAACAAATAAGAACCTATAAAGAACAATTCCGAAATGAATTTAAAAATGAACACCAAGGCTATGAGTTTGGGATTCATGAAGGATTAATAGATGATGTTGAAGTATCCGCAAAGTTTGATTGGATTAATGCTTTTAGAGCAATCCGAATTGAGTATGAAGCCAAATTTGCCGAAATCAATGTTAGTCTTTCTGATTTAGAAACATTGTTTCATGACATTGTTGAACCGCAATTAGCAACTATTCGTGCTGAATATC
This sequence comes from Bacilli bacterium, assembly GCA_050177775.1. Lineage (GTDB taxonomy): Bacteria > Bacillota_I > Bacilli_A > ML615J-28 > CAG-698 > UBA2253. Next base: position 19,977 of record JBFXGS010000014.1, read on the forward strand.
AAGCCGAATTGGGAGCATTAAAAGATGAAATAAAAGGTCAAGCTGATGCTTTACGTGAACAATTCCGTGAGAACAAAGACAATACTCGTGGTATGTGGGGAAAATAAGCCAACCCTAAAACATACAAAAAGTTAAGAGCCCCCGCTCTTAACTTTTTCTTTTGGTTTGGTTGAAATTATGTTATAATAAAGCGAATTGGGAGATTATCATGGCAACTATCAACAACGAAAAGTTAAACAACTTGCTTGCGAAACACGATGAGAAAACACAATTGTTTGTGAAAGAATTAAACACTCTCAACAATGAGTATTTTCCTGTTTTCACAAATCTGAAAAAAGAACGCGGGAATCGATTATATGGTATGGGGTGGGTGATTAGTTTATTAGTTGTGCTTTCGTTTATGGTAATATTCGGAGCCATCGAACCGCTGAA
>JBFXGS010000015.1:0-20204 GCA_050177775.1 Bacilli bacterium
TTTTCATAATTTAACTGTACAAAATGACGAGCAAATGGGTTATAATTATATTGGTCCATAGAACCTCCTTAGTTTTGTATCGTGACTAAATTATAGGACTTTCTATGGGCTTTTTCAATTCAAAAAATCAAACGACTTTTTTTGGTGTTGCATTTAGATTTATAACATACCTGTTGCTTTTTTATTTAAAAAAGGTTTTTGGATTTAGCCTTTTTATGTTATAATAGTTCTAGTTTTTTAAAAAGGAAGAAATGACATGAAAAAATTAACCTTATTTTTATTTGCCATTTTGGTTTTTACGGGATGTTTACTTTCAATATCCCCTCTATTACAAAAAGATGAAATTCTTTATCAAAGCAGTGAACTATTGGTGGAAGCAAAACCCATCAATCAAGATCGTGATTTTCGCGCTGTCTGGGTCACTACCTTAACCGGTGATATTGCCAGTTACTCAAATGCCACGCAATATCAATCCGAAATAAATAAAGTTTTTGCGGTAATGGAATACTATAATATGAATGTTATGGTATTTCATATTCGTACTCACAACAATGCCCTTTATAAATCTTCGCTTAATCCCGTGGCCAGTTATTATCGAACAGTCGACTTTGATACTTGGGATCCTATTACTTGGATGATTGAGCAATGTCATTTACGAGGAATGGAGTTTCATGCGTGGCTAAACCCTTATCGTTGTTCAACTACTTTTTCCGGAACAACGGCCGAATATGCCGCAAATCAACCATCGTATAATGTTGCCTCCCATCCCGAGAATTTGTTGAAAACATCGAATGGGATTATTCTAAACCCCGGTGAACCGGCGGTTCGTCAATTTGTTGTTGACACATGCATGGAAGTCATTGAAAGATATGATGTTGATGCTATCCATTTTGATGACTATTTTTATGCCAGTGGGATCGATGATACCGCAACTCGCTTAAAATACAACCAAGACAACTTAAGTGTTGATGATTTTCGTCGAAAACAAGTCGATTTATTTATTGAACAATTATCGCAAACCATGCGAGCATATAATATCGAACATCACCGCCTTGTTCAATTGGGAGTTGCCCCGACGGGCATTTATCGCAACAGTGGACCGGGAATCGAAACATTGTATGACAGTGAAGGAACATTAATTACTCCGATTGGCTCTACTACCGGTGGCTTTGCTCATTACGGCGATTATCTTTTCTGCGATACTAAAAAGTGGATTGATGAAGAATGGATTGACTATATCATTCCTCAAAGCTATTGGGGTTTTAGTCATCCGGTGGCCGGTTTCATCAATGTTATGTCGTGGTGGGCCAAAGTCGTTAAATATAAAAATGTTAACCTTTATTCGGGAATGGGTTTGTACATGGCCGGATCAACGAATACTTATTCTTGGGTAACGGATACTTTAGAAGCTTCTAAACAAATTGATTATTGTGATACTCTACCCGAAGTTTTAGGCCATTGCATTTTCAGTTATAAACATATTGAAGCAGCTTATGATCAAAACCCCGGTCGCTATTTTGAAAACATGAAAAATGTTAAGGCAAACAATTGGACCAACGAAGTTCTTGTTCCGGAAATCAGAACGTATGATGCCGTCGTATTATCAGCGGTATCCGATTTATTAGTAACTGACCAAGAAAATGGGTATACTTTAAGTTTTCCTAAAACAAACGGAGCTAAATTTTATGCCATCTATCGCAATACCACGGAATTAGATTTTTCGAGTGATGAATTGATTGCGGTTACCTCCGCTTTAAATAATCAAACGGAAGTGGCATATTTTGATGAAGTCAGCTATGGTCAATATTTTTATGGAGTTCGTCCCGTATCAAATACCAACACTCTCGGCGAACCAACCATGTCTTCAACCGATGTCAAAGGCTATCGCGTTCGCTTCTTAAATGATGACGGAACAGTCTTAAAAACCCAATATTTATTAAGTGGTAGTGATGCCACAGCCCCAATCAGTCCGGCCAAAGAAGGTTTTGATTTTGCTGGTTGGGATCATGAATTAACCAATATAACTGATAACTTGGATATAACCGCTTTATTCACGGTGAAAATGTTAACCGTTACTTTTAAAGATGGTGATACAGTCTTATCCACAAAACAAGTGGCCTATGGTCAAGATGTCGAAGTAACCGCCCCGACTAAAGAAGGCCACATCTTTGATGGCTGGACCAAAAGTTTAACTAATATTCGGCAGGACACCACCATTTACGCTTCCTTTTCACCGATAAAATACACCGTTATTTTCCTTGGAAGAGACGGTCTTGCCATCAAATCGGACTTGGTGGCTTATGGTGATAACGCGATTGCTCCGGTTATGGAGGATGTTCATTTTATTGGTTGGGATCAATCCTTAAATAATGTTACTTCAAATTTAATCTTAACCCCTAGGTTTGATAATGCTTTTAAACTGACTTTTAAAATTGGTGAAGAAGTTATCCTTGAGGTGATGGATTCACAGGGTTGGTTTGTTACTCCGACCATACCTAATAAAGCCGGTTATGACCAAATTCTTCCGACATGGAGTGTCAGTGATTTTTCAGCGATTAATGAAGATACCATTATCACCCCTATTTACACTATCAATACTTATACCGTTACTTTCTTAGGCTTGAATAATAAAATATTAAGTACGGAAATTGTTAATTGGCAAGAAGCGGCGATAGCCCCTACCGACACTGACGAAAAAGGTTATACGTTCATTGAGTGGGATCAAGATTTTTCCCATGTTACCGAAAATATGGTTGTGAAAGCGCAGTATGAAGTTGCTTCAAGTTCATCTTGTGCCAATTTTAATCTATCACAATTGACCTTTTTATTAGTCGCCATGGCATGGTTGTTTTTTAGAAGAAAGAAATAATGATTGGGTGAAACTTACGTTTCACCTTTTTCTAAGTTTTAAATTACTTGTAAAAAAGGGAAAAATTTGATATTATATTTTTAAGATAATTAAGAGAAGGGAAGTATTTCTGTGTTCAAAAGTTTATTTGATGCTGGTTATAAAGAATTAAAGCGAAACAAAAAAATAGCCGATTTAATTGATGCGAAAGCATCGCAATATAAAATGTTAAGTGATGAGGAGCTAAAAGCTAAAACACCTTATTTTCGTGAACAACTAAATCAAGGAAAAACCCTTGATGATATTTTAATTGATGCTTATGCGACTGTTCGCGAAGCTTCAACGCGCGTTTTAAAGATGACGCCTTTTTATGTGCAATTATTAGGAGCATTAGCCCTGCATGGTGGAAATATTGCGGAAATGAAAACCGGTGAAGGAAAAACCTTGACCTCAACGTTAGTGGCTTATTTAAATGCTTTACCGGGAAATGGTGTCCACATTGTGACGGTCAATGAATATTTGGCAAGCCGTGATGCCACCGAAATGGGCGAGTTGTTTAAATGGCTTGGGTTAACCGTAGGTTTAAATTTACGTGAATTAAGCTCGGAAGAAAAAAAGGCTCAATATGCTTGTGATATTACTTATTCTACAAACAACGAATTAGGCTTTGATTACCTTCGTGATCATATGGTCGTTTACAAAGAACAAATGGTTCAAAGACCGCTTAATTTTGCCATTGTGGATGAAGTAGACTCCATTTTAATCGATGAGGCCAGAACGCCCCTCATTATATCGGGAGCACCAAAAAACACCGCCAATTTGTACAAACAAGCTAATATGCTTGTTCGGACATTGAAAAATGAAGATGATTATGAGATTGATATTAAAACTCGTCATGTTGTTTTGACCGAAAAAGGGATGGAAAAAGCCGAAAAGTTTTTTGGAATTACCAACCTTTATGATCTAAAGTATGTTGGTTTGCTTCACCACATTCATAATGCTTTACGTGCCAATTACATTATGGTAAAAGACATTGACTATGTGGTAACGGATAATAAAGTCATAATTGTTGATCCGTTTACAGGTCGTTTAATGCATGGCCGTCAATATTCGGAAGGGTTGCATCAAGCGATTGAAGCTAAAGAAAATGTGGAAATAAAAAAAGAAACCCGAACGGTTGCGACGATTACCTTTCAAAATTATTTTAGGATGTATAAGAAATTAGCGGGGATGACCGGAACGGCCAAAACCGAAGAAGAGGAATTCCGAAACATTTATAACATGTTTGTCATTGAAATTCCGACCAATGAACCCGTTATTCGTGTTGATGAAAAAGATTTAATGTTTTTAACGATGAAAGCCAAGTTTAATGCGATTGCCAATGATATAAAAGAACGTTATCAAAAAGGACAACCGGTACTAATTGGGACGATTTCGATTGAAACTTCGGAATTATTATCGGAATTATTAAAAAAACGTGGTGTCCCTCATAATGTTTTAAATGCCAAACAACACGAACGTGAAGCCGAAATTGTCGCTCATGCTGGTGAAAAAGGGGCCATCACGATTGCCACCAACATGGCTGGACGTGGTACCGACATTAAATTAGGAGCTGGAGTTGTGGAACTGGGCGGGTTAGCCGTCATTGGCACGGAGCGTCATGAAGCCAGACGAATTGATAATCAATTACGTGGTCGATCAGGCCGTCAAGGAGATCCCGGTTATTCACGATTCTATTTATCAGCGGAAGATGACTTAATGCGTCGCTTTGGTAGTGACCGCTTTAAATCGATGTTATCGCTGATTGTCAACCAAAAAGGCGGGGAAGAAATGCCCCTTGAATCCAAAATGTTTTCTAACTTTGTGGAAAGTGCGCAAAGAAAAATTGAAGGGAATAACTTTGATAGTCGTAAAACTGTTTTGGAATATGATGAAGTATTAAGACAACAACGAGAGATAATCTATAAACAACGTTCAGAAATTCTCTTTTTAGATGATATTTCGCCGATTATTTTACAGATGATGCACAATACGGGATCAAAATTAATTCAAAGTTATTTGACGGAAGACAAAAAGCCAAGAGTTGATGAAAAAAGATTGATAAAAGAATTGGATGGCGTTTATTTCCCGATTGGCTTACTTAAAGCTGATGATTTCACAAATCTAGATCCTGATCAAGCCCTGGATGTCTTTATGAAAGCTTGTGAACGCCTTCTAAAAGATAAACAAGAGCAATTTCCAAGCAACATCTATAAAGAGTTTTTAAAAGTTATCTTACTTCGGGTTGTAGACACTTATTGGATGGATCACATTGATGCTATGAGTGAGTTGCGTCAAGCCGTCCGATTACAAGCTTATGCCCAAATCAACCCTTTAAGAGAATATAAAGAAGTGGGTTTTCAAAAATTTGAAGCAATGGTTTCTTCAATTGAAGATGATGCCACAAAATACATTAACCGAGCGCAAATCCGTGACAATTTACAACGTGAAGATGTCATCAAGCCGACGGGAACCTCTTCCGGAAAAGAGGAAGACAGCCATCGCAAAACGCAAGCTCATTCCACAAAGGTCGGAAGAAATGATCCTTGTCCGTGTGGTTCGGGGAAAAAATACAAAAATTGTTGTGGACGAGAATAATTTATGGAAAATTATGAAATTAGTAAACATATTGAAGACTATAAAACTAGAATCGGTGAACTATCAAAGGCCATCAAAATTGATAAAATCGAAAAAGAAGTGGTTGATTCCGAAGAACTGATGAAAAGTCCGACCTTTTATAATGATATGCAACAAGCGCAAAAAACTTTAAAAAAGTTTAAAGAAGCAAAAGAAGTGTTGGATACTTATCATTTATTACAAAATCTACTTGAAGAATTAGAAGTATATTTTGAAATCCATAAAGCGGGTGATGATTTATCTTCGGATATTGAAGGTTTAATCAAACGAATTGAAAAATTGTTAGGCAGTTTTGAAATCCAAATGCTTTTATCAAAAGAATACGACCATTGTGATGCGATTCTTGAACTTCATCCCGGGGCGGGAGGAACAGAATCGCAAGATTGGACGGAAATTCTTTTTCGAATGTATCGTCGCTATGCAGAAAGACACGAATATGGTTTTGAAATTCTTGATTATCAAGAAGGTGAAGAAGCCGGAATCAAAAGTGTTACCTTTATTGTTTCGGGTACAAACGCCTATGGTTATCTTAAAGGTGAGCAAGGCGTTCATCGCTTAGTTAGAATTTCGCCATTCGATGCCAATTCGCGTCGCCATACTTCTTTTTGTGCTTGCAACGTTATTCCCAATATCGAAGAAGAAGTGAATATTGAAATCCGTCCCGAAGATATTCGCATTGACACCTATCGTTCCAGTGGAGCCGGTGGCCAACATGTTAATAAAACGGACTCGGCTGTTAGAATAACGCACATAAAAACGGGCATTGTTGTGACTTGTCAAACGGACCGAAGTCAAATTCAAAATCGTGAAAAAGCGATGCATTTATTAAAATCAAAACTATATCAACTTGAACAAGAAGAGCAAGAAAAGAAAATTCGCGCCATCGCCGGGACTTTTTCGGAAAACACCTTTGGAAGCCAAATTCGTTCCTATGTTTTTCATCCCTATTCCATGATTAAAGATCATCGAACTGATTTTGAAGTCGGGAATGTGAATTCCGTCATGGATGGAGATATCGATGGTTTTATCAATGCCTATTTGAAGTCCGAACATAATGTGAGGTAAATATGAACTCAACCTTGAATAAATCAAAAGCCATCCGTAAAAAAATGATTGAAATTTTATTCATTACTTTAGGGGTAGCTATTTCGGCTTTTGCCTTTAGCTTTTTTTTGAATGTCAATACCATCGTTATTGGTGGGGGCTCAGGAATTGGCGTTATTTTACATGATTTATTGGGTTGGGATCCTTCTTTAGTTATTTTAATTCTCAATTCCTTTTTGTTGTTAATTGGATTTTTCCTTCTGGGAAAAGATTTCTTTATAAAAACGATTTTCGGGTCGCTTTCTTATCCGATGTTTGTGAAAATATTTGATTGGCTATACCGTTTTTTAGAACTTGATTTTTCTTCGAATGCTTTGGATATGATCTTAATTATCTTTTTTTCTTCCATTATTATGGGGTTTGGATTAGGACTAGTTGTGAAATTCGGGGGAACAACCGGAGGAACGGAAGTTGGTCAAAAAATCCTCATGAAATATTTCCACATTCCTTTTTCGACATCCCTCTATGTTTTGGATGGAATTGTTATTTTAATGGGTTTTTTGTTGAAAGTCATTGATATTGAATTGGCTTTGTATGCGGTTGTTTTTACTTATTTGTGTGGGATTGTCATTGATTCCGTGGTTTTCACAGGCATCAATAAACGAGCCGTTTACATTATATCCAGTAAAAATGAAGAAATAAAAAAAGATTTGTTAGAGAAGTTTGAAAGAGGAGTAACCAGCATTCGCGTCATCGGTGAGTATTCTAAACAAAACCGCGAAATGCTCGTATGTGTATTATCGATTGTCGAATATTATCGATTGCGGGAAATCATCGAAAATTATGATCCTCAAGCATTCTATTATTCGGTGCGAGCCAGTGAAGTAAGGGGCGAAGGCTTTTCATATGTCAAATGATGTGAAAATTCTTAACATTACCAAAAAGAAAAAGAAGTTTATGATTGAAACTTCTCAAAAAAACACTTTATTGCATGAAGATACTATTCTACATTTCTATATTTTTAAAGATAAAGTCTTTAATGATGATGAGTGGAAATCAGTTATAGATTATGAAGACATCGTAAGTCTATTTGAAAAAACTCTAAAATATCTTAGTTTTCAAGCGCGTTCCACATCGGAAATAAGGTCTTTTTTGAAAGCCAAATCGTTAAACGAAACTCATCAGGAACAAGTTTTATTAAAAATTCAAGATCTTGGTTATTTAAATGATGAAAAATATGCTTATGAAATGCTTGACTATGAGATGCGCCATCAAAAAGGACCGTTAGTAGTAATCCAAAAGTTGAAGCAAAAGCATCTTAGTGAGGAATTGATCCAACAGATTTTAATGAAATATGATGAAGAACAAGAACGAAAAATCATTGATGAGCTTGTGGAAAAACTGTCGCAAAAGAATCAAGAAGAATCCCTTTTAAAACAAAAGGATATTATCATACAAAAACTATTAAGAGATGGTTTTAAACAATCGCTTATTTTAGAAAGTTTATCAAGAGTTGCTTTTGTCGATGAAAGCTTAACCAAACTACCTTCGGAAATCGAAAAATTACAAAGACGATATATTGATTTACCAAAAAAAGAAAGTGATCAAAAAATATTGCGTCATCTTTTGGCCAAAGGCTTTTCTTTTTCACAAATCAACGATCTTTTAAAACAAGCACCAAGGGGATGAACTTTCCCCTTTTTGTTTACTTGGAGTTTGAAAAATGCTATAATTACAACAATTAAGGAGTAGCAAAATGAAAGTGTTGAAAAGAATTATCTTAATAATGTTAATCATTTCTAATATATTAATTTTTAGCGGTTTTCTTGGAGTCAAAGCCGTGGAACTGATTCCTATTTCTAAAAGTAGTGGTGGGAATGTGACTTATCGCTCCACTTCCATTGAAGTAAAAATGCCAAGTTCCTATATTCCCCAAGAAGCAGACTTTCGGGCAGTATGGATCAGCCCTTTAGTTGGAGATTTAGCTGCTTTCGGAAGTGAATCACAATTTAAAAAACAAATGTATGTTGTTTTTGATGTTTTAGAGTATTTTAATATGAATGCCATGATCTTTCATGTGCGCTTAAATAATGATGCTTTATATCAATCAGACCTAAATCCGCTGGCTTCTATCTTTCAAAATGTCAATTTTGATGAATTTGATCCGCTGGCTTGGACGATTTCGGAATGCCACAAGCGAGGAATTGAATTCCATGCTTGGTTAAATCCGTATCGTTTAGGATCAAGCACCCTTGGTTTGTCGGTTGAAGATTATGCCAAGACCTTTCCTTCTTACAATATCGCTTCGAATCCTGCTTACATTTTAAAAGGGACTACTGGGGTCATCTTAAATCCTGGTGAAGTTTCCGTGAGAAAATTCATTGTTGATACTTGTATGGAAATCATCGAGAACTATAATGTTGATGCTATCCATTTTGATGATTATTTTTATATTGGTGGCGTTGATGATTCGGTTACTAGAGCCAAATATAATTTTAACAATTTGACGATTCCTGATTTTCGTCGACAACAAGTTGACTTATTCATTGAAGCCCTTTCCACAAAGATGCGTCAATACAATTTATTAAACAATCGTCATGTTCAATTAGGGATATCACCGACCGGTATTTATCGTAATGGTTCTTATCAAGCCACAGCAACTTATGATGCCAACGGTTCAATGATTACCCCGGTTGGTTCCAATACGGTTGGGTTTCAACACTATGGCGACTATTTATATTGTGATACCAAAAAATGGGTTGATAATGAGTGGATTGATTATATTCTTCCACAAAGTTATTGGTCATTTGAAGATTCGGCTGCCGCTTATGCGGATGTCATGGATTGGTGGGTCAAAGCCGTCAAAAACAAGAAAGTCAATTTATACTCCGGAATGGGGTTGTATCAATCCATCGAACAAAATCGTGGTTCTTGGAATACCAACGTCAATGAAGCCGGAAACCAAGTTCAATATGCCAGTCAATATCCCGAAATCAAAGGTCATTGTGTCTTTAGCTATTCCCAAGTCCAATCGGCTTATTTAACGAAATCGGGTGTTTTTTACAACAATTTAAACCGCATTCGACAATTAATGTGGACTAATAAGTCCGTTCTACCAGAAATAAAGACGATGACCCCTATTACTTTACCAAAGGTCAATAATTTAGTCATTAGTAAAAATGACCAAGGCTTTCGTTTGGATTTTGATAAGCTAGCTAGTGCTAAAGCTTATGTCCTTTACCGAAGCAGTAGTCCCATTACTTTTGCTTCGACCGAAATTCTTGATATCATGGGAAACGAAACAACCGAAAATAAAATCAGTTATTTTGATAAAACCAATCCTTCTTTAAATTATTATTATGCGATTAAACCATTATCGAAAACCAATACTTTGGGAGCTGAAGCTCTTGTTGTGACAACTTCTGCCACAAGCGGAGCATCGATGTTAACGCTGGAACCTTTTGAAAATGTTTATTTTAGTGATTTTAATTATTTTAATGGTTTTTTGTCGGTTCGATGGGATGAAATATTTCCTTTATTCGGAAATAAACCAACTTACGAAGTTTATTATTCAACCAATAATGTCGATTTTACCAAACTTAATACGACGACTTATCCGATTACCGATAATGGAGGATATTTTCAAACCCGAATTCCTTTAAATAGTTCGCCATCGGTTTACGTTTATTTAAAAGCTTCCAATGACTATGGAACAAATCAAAGTAGTACTAGTGCGATTACTGTCTCGAAACGGATTGGCAACATTAATAACTTTTCGATTCGAGGAGAAATTTACTCGGAAAATCTTATTACTTTGATGTGGAATCAATTAAAAACAACCGATGTTAATTATGTTGTGCAATATTCGGAAGATTCACTTAATTGGCATGATATTACAACTTTAGAAAATCCAGTCATTTTAGAAGGGCAAAATTGTTATCAACCTTTTGTTCTTCCCAAGAAAGCGGGATTGTTAAACTTCCGCGTGGTTGCGACCAATTCCCAAGGTTTTGCGCTATCTCAACCTTTAAAAGTTGATAATTGGCATTATTTAGGAGATTTAGAAGTGTTGGTTAATGGCCATCCTTATCAAGAACCAATTACTGCTTTGGAAGGCGAACAATTAAGCATTACTTGGAATGATTTGTCCACATTAACCGATAGTGTTAATTATAAAACCCAAATGTCGGCTAATCTCATCAATTGGTCATTATCGACATCTTTTTATTCTTCCAATAAAGCCATTATCGGAACCAGTCAAATCTTAGAAATGGGTTTCCAACACTATAAAGTGTTTTACCGGATTGAAGCAATTACCGGGGAAGGAAAAAGTGTATCGCAAATCATTGAAATCAATGTTCATGTTTCCGATGTCCAACTGTTAGCCTTTATGAAATACATGGATTTATCGCAAACAACGTTTCTTTATCAAATGAATATTTACAAATAAAAAATGTAACCTCATGGTTACATTTTTTTGAAAAAGTCATTTAAGAAGTGGTAAACGCCACTTTCTTGAACCGATAAAGTTTGATGTTTTGCTTCTGCTAACAAATCCGTCGAAGCATTACCCATGGCGACACCGATGTTGGCGTATTTAATCATTTCGATATCATTGTGAGCATCACCGATGGCAATGGTTCGTTCTTGAGGAATGTTATAATAATCCGCTATTTTAGCAATCGCATTTCCTTTTGATGTTAAAGGGTTATATATTTCCGCAATTGCTAATGCTTCATTGTACCAAAAACGGATATTGCATTGATCTGGGAATTTGGTTAATAAGTATTGGCGAAGTTTTTCCTCACTTCCTAATTTAGCGATAATGATTGCTCCGTTTGGATCACCATGCAAAATTAAATCAAAGTTTCCGACTTGAAGTTTTCCGCCCGAGATGTGTAAATAAGGGACAATTTCTTCGGTTTGTTTCCACAAAAAGATATCATCCTCAATTTCACAAAACACATTTATCAAAATATCTTCATTATCAGCAATGAGGGAACGAACAATATTGCGATCAATGGTAATCATGGTCTTGGGAAAATGACGATCATGCGGGTTTTGAACAAGCGCGCCATTGTAATTGACAATGGGGGTTTTTAACTTTAATAAGTCATAATAAAAAATGGAAGAACGGTAAGGACGACCAGTGGCAATCACAACAATATGTTCTTTTGCAAGCTTTTCTAATAATTGAAAGCTCTGATGATCATAATTATCAAAATTAGTTATTAAGGTTCCATCTAAATCAATGGCAATTAAATAGGGTTTATTCATATTTTTTTCCTTTAAAGCATTTTATCATAATCTTAGGCAAAAGTCTATAAAATCACTTTTGCTTGGTTGCAAAAATGCCGTTTTTGTAGTAAAATGAGTTAGCATGATTTTTGAAGGGAGCGCTTATGTTTTTAGATGTATTCACCAAATTAAAAGATTTTTTTGTATCGCTCTTTCAAAAACTAACCATTGATAATTTAGATGTTCTCTTAGTTGGTATCGTTCTAGGCTTTTTGTTTTGTTTTATTATATATTTATTCGTTGTTGTCAGTTCCATGCGTCCTAGAAAGGACTTACCCCAGTTAAATGTTCAAGAAGTGGATGAAAAAATCCAAAAACTGATTACTAGTGCCAAAAATGAATATACGGAAGAGTTTTCTTCAAAATCCATAAAAGAAAAAACAACGGCTATCAAAGACCTCTCTTGGAATTTAATCCAACAGATTGCGAAAATATATTATCCTGATTCTGAATTTCCCATTTATGAATTAAGCATTGATGAATTATTGATTCTTAACCATTACATAACAAATCGGATTGATTCGTTGTTTAAGGGCAAAGTTTTAAAACAAGTGAAGAAAGTACGAATTGCCTATATTTTAAAATTAATTGAAATGAAGAAAAAAATTGACAATAATAAGGTCATTAAAGTTGTCAACAAAAAGCCTTTAACCGGTGGCTTGAAAGTGGCTTCCGGGATTTTAAATGCTTTTAACCCTTTTTATTGGGTTAAAAAATTTATGATTGGCACAACCATGACCATTGCCACAAATAAAATTGCTTTAACGATTTTAAATATTGTCGGTGAAGAAACCAATATTGTTTATAGTCGCAGTGTTTTTAATGTGGAAAAAGAAGCAAGTAAACAATTTGAAAAAGATGTCTATGAGTTGGAAACAATGATGGAAAAAGAAGGAGATTAAAAATGGCAAAAAGTTTTTATATCGCGAAAATCGAAGAAGAAAATAAAACCTCCAAAAATGCCGATTCTTCTACCCAAAGATCCCCAAGTGAATCAAAAGTCGAAGGATTTGTATCTCCTTATTATGGAAGAAAAGTTAAAGATAAAACGACTTTTCCTTATATTCAATATGGAAATCAAGGCATGCAATACCAAGGTTTACGAGAAGAAGAAATAAATAAACAAGAAATAAAGCCAAAAGAAGATTTGGTCGAGCCCGTTGTAAAAAAGAATCGGATTCCGGATTACTTGATGCGCGAAGATATTACCCCACGAAAACAAAAACCCGTTTCTCAAGTAATCGAACAAATCAAACAAGAAGAAGTAAAGATGGGAAAGACCTTTGATTTTGATGACGAATTAAAGTCTCAACAGTTGGATGATTTAGCAAAATTGCCCGAATTAAACGAATATTTTTCAGAGCCAAAACCTAAATTTGAGCCAACAAAAACCGTAAAACCAATTAATGATTTCCAACCAAACGAGGAAAAGACCGTCATTACCTATGATACGAAATTTATCAAGCCGACAACTTTTACAAAAAAGAAAAATCGCAGTAAATATGTTGCTCCACCATTAAATCTTTTAAAACGTGGACAAGCCGTCAAGCAAAACGATTTTTCCAGTGTCAATTATCAAAAAGAAGTCATTGATAAAACATTAAAAGATTTTAAAATTGGCGGTCGGGTTGTTCATTTCACCAAAGGTCCAACCGTCACGCAATTTGAGATAAAGCTGGATGATGGTGTCAAAGTCGAGCGTGTGAAAAACATTTCGCGCAATATTCAAATGAATCTTGAGGGAAAATCAATTCGGATTGAAGCTCCGATTCCGGGAAAAGCCACGATTGGGATTGAAGTTCCCAATATTGTTCAAGATAAAGTCTTTTTTGGTGAATTATTATCGAATCCGACTTTTTTAAATGATCCTAATCCTTTAAATGTTATTTTAGGTTTAGACATCAGTGGAAGAAGCGTTCCTCTTGATATTACGGCCATGCCCCATGCCCTAATTGCCGGAACAACCGGTAGTGGCAAGAGCGTTTGTATCAATTGCATTATCAATAGCATTTTGTATAAAGCTCATCCCGATGATGTAAAATTGGTCTTAATTGATCCCAAATTGATTGAATTTTCCAACTATGAAGATATTCCCCATTTAGCTACTCCCGTAATCAATGATCCAAAACTAGCTACGGTTGCTTTAAAATGGGCGGTTGATGAAATGCAGAATCGCTATGAATTATTTAAGGCGTGTCGTCGCCGCGATTTTAATTCTTACAATGAATTAGCAGCCACTGACCCGAATTTAAAAGAAATTCCTTACATTGTTATCATTATCGATGAATTGGCGGATTTAATGTTTATAGCATCATCATCGGTGGAAGAATATATCCAAAGATTAGCACAAAAAGCTCGAGCTGCAGGAATTCACTTAATCATGGCGACCCAAAGACCTTCGACAGATGTCATTAAAGGAACAATTAAAGCCAATATTCAAACAAGAATCGCTTTTGCGGTTAATTCACAAGTGGACTCGATGACCATTTTAGATAAAACCGGTGCCGATAAATTGCTGGGAAAAGGCGATATGCTTTATAGTGATGGCGTTAGTGAAACCCGGGTTCAAGGAGCATTTATCTCTTTGGAAGAAATAATTGCCGTTACCGATCATATTAAAGCCAACTATGCTCCAAACTTTATGTTCACAAAAGAAGATTTAGAGCAAAAAATGAATTATGAAGAACAAATGAATATTGACCCGCGTGAAGATGAATATTTTGATATTATTGCTCGTTTTGTTGTGGAGAATGATAGTGCTTCGATTAACCGTATTCAAAAAAAATTTGGAATTGGTTTTAATCGAGCTCAAAGCATTATGAATGGTTTGGAAGAATTAGGTGTGGTTTCCGAAGGATTATCAGGTCGCCCTCGACGTGTTTTAGTGACAATTGAAGAACTTGAAAGTTTATTAGAAGATTAAAAGGTATAATATGGAAATAACAAAGAAAAAATTGATTCAGAAAATATTATCGCTTCTGGTTTTTGTGCTTTTATTAGGGGTTTTTATGGCTCTAGACATCATGAAAGTAGCGATAATCAACCCCAAATACATTATTGCGGTGATTGTTTTGTCCGTTTTGTTTTCAAGTTTTTCTTTGTTTTCGAAATATTATCAATTGAAACCTAAAATTAATTACTACTTGTATCAAGTCTTAGATTTCTTTATGATGATGAGCATTGCTTTGTTTTTCTTGCAAATCTTCTTTATGATTGGGTATTTTCCGGCCACTGTTCACAAAAGCTCGATGTTTCCTTCTTTAGCTGAAGGTGATAATTTAATAGTTCGAAGTACAGAAAAGGCTAAACGTTTTGATATCGTTGTTCTAAAAATCGATGAGAACATTAATGATTTGACATTTGTTTCAGAAATTGCTAATGAAGAATTATTGGTAAAACGCATCATTGGCGTTGGTGGTGAGTATTTTGCCTTTCAAGATGGTCAATTATATATCAATGAAGTTGCTGTTGATGAATATTTTTTAGAGTTTTCATATCCTGAATTTGATTTATTGCTCGAAGATGTTTGTAAAATCAAAGGAGTCAACCAATGCACACCGTCAGATGATTGCGTTATTCCCCAGGACTATTTTTTTGTTCTCGGAGATAATCGCTCTTCAAGCATTGATAGTCGCATTCTGGGTTTGTTTCACAAATCGCAAATCATTGGTGTTGTGAAATACAAGCAAGAAGGTTGGCTTGATTGGGGAAAAATATGATTCAATGGTATCCTGGTCATATGGCCAAAGCTAAAAAAGAAATCGAAGAACGTTTAAGAATTATCGATATTGTTTTTGAATTGGTTGATGCGCGGATTCCTTTCTCATCCAAGAATCCCATTATCGAGCAAATTTTAGGAAATAAACCGAAATTATTATTATTAACCAAAGCAGATTTAGCCGATGGCAATCAAACCAAAAAGTGGAGCCTTTACTTTCAAACAATGGGCTATCAAGTCTTGGAAATTGATGCCATATCGGGTTTTAATATCAAAAGGATTGTAAAATGGGCGAAGGAAGTATTGGCTGAGAAACTGGCGAAGGAAAAAGCAAAAGGCATGCTCGAAAGACCACTTCGAGCCATGATTGTCGGAATCCCAAATGTTGGGAAATCAACCTTAATCAATACGTTAGTAAAGAGAAAATCAACCATGGTTGGCGATAAGCCTGGAGTAACGAAAGCCCAACAATGGGTAAGAGTAAATCAAGATTTAGACTTGCTTGATACTCCCGGAGTCCTTTGGCCAAAGTTTGATGATGAATTAGTCGGTCTTCACTTGGCCTTAACCGGAGCCATCAAAGATGAAATCCTTGATTCTTTAAAGTTAGGTGAATATCTCATTTCTTTTTTACAAACTTTTTACCCGCTTTCGTTAATGGAAAAATGGGAGATTACCAAGGAGATGTCCATGACGGAAGTTCTTGAATCGATTTCCCAAAAAAGAGGTTTTATCAATAACGACTATCAAGAACGCGTGCTTGATTTAATCATCAAGGAGTTTCGAAATGGTCGACTGGGGCGTATCACTTTAGATCGCTTTGAACAATTTAATCTAAAAATAGCTAATAAACATGAATTATGATAAAAATCATAATTCTTTTATTGTTTTTTGAAGGTTTATGTTACAATAGTATCGCTAAAAAGGATTTATATGATTAATGATTTATATATTTATGAACATATGCTGCAATTAGAGGGTTATCGGGGGATTGCGGGAACGGATGAAGTCGGAAGAGGTCCCATGGCTGGTCCGCTAGTCGCTTGTGCGGTGATTCTTCCTTTCCAGTATCATTTAGAAGGTCTGAACGATTCGAAAAAACTAACTCCCAAAAAACGCGAAGATTTGTACAAACAATTAATTGATGAAGTCATTGAATATCAGATTGAGTTTATATCCGTGGAAGATGTTGACCGATTAAATGTTTATCAAGCGAGCAAACTGGCAATGCTACGATGTATATCGAAATTTAAACATTCTATTGATGTCGTTCTTTCAGATGCCATGCCTTTAGAAGGACCTTTTCGATGTATCGATTTAATCAAAGGCGATCAAAAAAGTGCTTCGATTGCGGCAGCTAGCATTATTGCAAAAGTAACAAGAGACCATTATATGGAAGAAATGGATGTAAGATATCCTGAATATGGATTTAAAAAACATAAGGGTTATGTTACGAAATACCACCAAAAAAAGTTAAAAGAATATGGGCCTTGTCCCATTCACCGTTTGAGTTTTCAACCCGTTAGAGATGTCATAGAGAAGGATGAAGAGAGTTTATGTTTCAAAAACCAATTGAAGTAAATCATTTACGCAAAGGATTAGGGAGTGTTTGGCTGGAAAAAAGCACGCATCTACCAATTCATTGCAAACTGTATGCGAAAATTACCATTCCTTTTGGATGCTCAATCGGCCCCCATGAGCACATTGATGATGAAGAGATGGTGTATTGTTTATCAGGGCATGGAAAAGTTTTAGTTGATGGCCAAATTTACCCATTTGAACCGGGAATGACCAATTACACTCCCAAGACTGGTAATCATTCCATTATGAATGAAAACCCTGAGCCATTAGTAATATTAGCTGTTATTTTTGAATAAAAAACATATTGTTTGACATTATGTTTTTAACGGTGCTATAATCAAGTCCTCAAAAGGAGATAATCATGGATAAAAACTTAGTGATTGTGGAGAGCCCAGCAAAATCACAAACGATTGCGAAATATTTAGGAGAAGACTATACCGTTGTTTCCAGCAAAGGTCATATCCGTGATTTAGTAACCCGTGGTTATGGTGGTTTTGGTGTTGATATTGAAAACAATTTTAAGCCGATGTATAGTACCATTAGCGGAAAAACTTCTTTAATTAAAGAATTAAAAAAACTAGTAAAGGATGCATCCAAAGTTTATCTTGCCACTGACCCCGATCGTGAAGGAGAAGCCATTTCGTGGCATTTGTTTGATGTTTTGGATTTGCAGAATAAACCATATGAACGAGTCGTTTTTCATGAAATCACAAAAAATGCTGTTATTAAAGCTTTAGAAAATGGTCGTGAAATTGATATGGATTTGGTTCGTTCACAAGAATCTCGTCGTATCGTTGATCGCATTATCGGTTTTTCGCTATCCAAATTATTGCAAAAGAAAATTGGTTCTCGTTCGGCAGGACGAGTTCAATCGGTGGCTCTAAAGCTCATTTGTGATCGTGAAAAAGAAATCAAAGCTTTTATTCCGGAAGAATATTGGGAGATTTATTTAGAATTTGTCAAGAAAAACAAAAAATTAAAAGCGAAATTAACAAGCGACCAAAATGGGAAAATATCCCTTGTTAATGAATCAGATACCAAACTTGTTCTTAATCAATTAGGAAATGAATTTAAGGTTTCCGATATTCTTACTAAGAACCGAAAGAAAGCTCCCAAACCTCCTTACATTACTTCAACATTGCAACAGGAAGCTGCCAACTTATTAGGTTTTTCAGCAAAGAAAACGATGATGATTGCCCAAAAGTTGTATGAAGGGGTGGAGTTAGCGCAAGAACGCGTTGGTTTAATTACTTACATGCGAACGGATTCGATTCGTTTATCGAATGAATTTATTATTGAAGCCAAAGATTACATTATTAAAGAATTTGGAAAAGAATATTTCCATGGCCATTTTGAAAATAAAATCGTCGGCAAAAACATTCAAGATGCTCATGAAGCGATTCGTCCCTCTTCTTTGAAATACCATTTTGAAGAAATAAAAAACAATTTAACGAATGATGAATACAAGTTGTATAAACTAATCTATAATCGAGCTCTTGCTTCACAAATGAGTGATGCTTTAATTGAAGATACCAAGATTAAGATCGCCAATGCCGGGTATGTTTTTGAGCTTAATGGCGATAAAGTCCTATTTGAAGGTTATTTAAAACTGGATAAAGATGATGATGAAGTCCATCAATTACCGGAATTTGTAATTGGGGAAAGCTTACACCAAACCGAAATCTCATCCGAACAAAAATTTACTTCACCACCGTTACGCTATTCTGAAGCTCGCTTAATTAAAAAAATGGAAGAACTTGGCATCGGTCGCCCTTCCACTTATGCCATGACCGTTGATACCATCAAACAACGCTATTATGCGACCCTTGAAAAAAAGGTGTTTGTTCCGACTGAACAAGGAATGCTAACGTCTGAGCAACTTGACAAGTTTTTTAGTGATATCATCAATGTAAAATACACGGCTGGTATGGAAGTGATTCTTGATCTTATTTCTGAAGGAAGCAAAGTTTGGCATCAAGAGTTAGCCAAATTTTACCAACAATTTATGCCGCTTTTGGATATTGCGAACACTAAAATGGAAAAAATCTATCCCGTTTTTGTTGATGAATCATGCCCATTATGTGGCAGTCAGTTAGTTCAAAGAAATGGACGGTTTGGTCGCTTTTTAGCTTGCTCAGCTTTTCCCAAATGTCGCTACATTAAAAAAGAAGCTCAAGATGAACCGGTAAATACCGGAGTT
This sequence comes from Bacilli bacterium, assembly GCA_050177775.1. Lineage (GTDB taxonomy): Bacteria > Bacillota_I > Bacilli_A > ML615J-28 > CAG-698 > UBA2253. The sequence goes on from JBFXGS010000015.1 coordinate 19,366, forward strand.
GTGTGTCCCAATTGTCACGAAGGATTTTTAGTTGAAAGAATTTCTAAAAAAGGAAAGTTTCGCGGCCAAAAATTTTATGCATGCAATCGCTACCCAAAATGTAAAACAGCCTTAACCAATCTTCCTTAAAAAGCATTTAAAAGACAATCGTTTCAAAAACGATTGTTTTATTTTCTACCCCGAGAAAAAAATGTTTTACCTTTTATTTTATGGGTCCATATGTTATAATAAGCAATAGATAATTATAAAAAAAGAGGTAATAATGGGATTTTTTGACTTATTTAAAAGTAAACAAAAACGCCAAGAAGCAGAAAAATATCGCATTGGCATGGAAAAAACACGAAAAAATTCATTATCAAAATTAAAACGATTGTTTACTAACTATAATGACGTTACGGAAGAGCTATTTGATGAACTTGAAGAAATATTTGTCATGGCGGATATTGGTGTTGATACCGTAATCAAGTTTATTGATCAACTTAAAGAAGATGTTCGAACAAAAAAAATTACTTCCGCAAAGGATTTACAACCTATTATTGTTGATAAAATGTTCGATATCTATTTAAAAGGGGAAATTGTCAATTCCAATTTACGTTTTAATCCTAACGGCGTAACGGTCTTTTTGTTTGTTGGTGTTAACGGGGTTGGTAAAACAACAACGATTGCGAAAGTTGCTCACAAATTAATGAATGAAGGTAAAAAGGTTTTAATTTCGGCCGGCGATACTTTTCGCGCGGGGGCTTTTGAACAACTCCAAATATGGGGTCAACGCGTTTCATGTCCGGTTGTATCCAAACCGGAAGGAAGCGATCCTTCCAGCGTCATTTATGATGCGATCA
>JBFXGS010000016.1:0-18153 GCA_050177775.1 Bacilli bacterium
TTATTGATACAGCTAATATTGAAGAAATTCGCCAAGTTCAAGAACTAGGGATTCTCGATGGTGTCACAACCAACCCCAGTCTTATTCTAAAAAGTGGACGCAATCTCGTTGATACTTTAAAGGAGATTAGTAATATTGTTGATGATTGTATTTCCGGTGAGGTCATTAGCCTTGATGCTTCGGGAATGATTTCCGAAGCCCTCGAACTGATGAAAATCAGTCCCAAAATCGTCATCAAAGTTCCCATGACCAAAGAAGGATTAAAAGCCGTACGCCATTTATCTTCCTTAGGGATTAGAACCAATGTCACTTTAGTTTTCAGTGCCAACCAAGCCTTATTGGCCGCCAAGGCGAACGCCACTTTTGTTTCCCCCTTTTTAGGTCGACTTGATGATATCGGTGAAGATAGTATGCAATTAATCCAAGACATTAAACAAATTTTCACAAACTATCAATTTAATACGAAGATTATCTGCGCCAGTATCCGTTCGCCAATACATATTGTGAAATGCGCTAAAGCGGGAGCTGACATTGCCACCGTTCCTTATAAAATCATCATGGACATGTTCAACCATCCCCTAACCGATTTAGGAATTGAACGATTTCTACAAGACTATGAAAAATCAAAAAAATAACAACGGGGTTTAAGCTTTTTGCTTAAACCTTTTAAATTAATAATTAAATAATTAATATTTTTAATAAATATATTAATTTTATTTATTGACAAATTAATTTAATCGATATATAATTAAGCGTATTTCAATTTGAAAGGAAAATTCCTCATATGAAACAATTATTGTTCAAAAGAAAGTGGCGGTTCTTCCTCTACTTTGCGGCATGCTTCTTTCCCGTTTTTAACGATTTATTAAGAATATTCATTTTTTCTAAATTGTTTGATGCCATTGCCTCGCTTGATCCGCAATATTTCTTAAATATTTCCCTCATGGCCGCCGGTTACGTCGTTGTCGGTTTTCTCATTTATATTTCTTCCCGCTTATTAAGAATAAGCTATATGCGTGACACCATTCTCGATGTTCGGATGGCGGCTTTTTCCAAAATAATGGATACTTCTTACCAACATTTTAATAAGAAATCCAAAGATGTTTATATTTCGAATTTAATCAATGATATCAATAATTTCGAAAACAATTTCTTTATTAATCTTCTGAATTTCATTTTTCGAATTGGCATGTATGTCGTTTCATTAATTATCATGGTCGTTCTTGATTATCGATTAGCGATTGCCGTCGTGCTGTTTTCGATTATTATCTTCTTCCTCGTCAGAACCTTTGAAAAAAAGACCGAAGTCTTGCAAAAACAAGTTTCCCAAAACAATGAAGAATTTACCCTCAATATCGGCAATACTTTTAACGGCTTAGAAGTTTTGAAATTAAACAATATGGACAATAAATTTCTAAGCAAAAGTTTTCAAGCGATCAATAAAGTTGAACAAAGCAAATACCGTTTCCGCTTTTTCTCTGATTCGCAAAGAAATATTACCCAATCAATCGCGGGAGCAAGCACCATTGCCGTCTTAATTTATTTGATCTATCAAACCAAATTCGGTTTGCAATATGACCAATTAATGATGCTCATGATGTTGTCAGGAAATATGGTTTTCGCCCTTCCCGACATTTTTCCAAGACTTAATGTCATTAAATCCTCGGTTCAAATTTATAATAAGATTACTCAAGTTGAAGAAGATACCCACACCAACAATCGCCCTTCAGACTTCCGATTTAAAAACCAATTGGCCGTAAGTAATCTTTCCTTCGGTTATGAAGGAAAGGAAATCTTCCAAAATGTTTCTTTCACCATTGAAAAAGGAAAAAAATATTTATTAAAAGGCGCAAGCGGCGTCGGAAAGTCAACCTTAATCAAATTATTATCGCAAACCTATACCGACTATGAAGGTTCCATCACGATTGATGGGGTTGATTTAAAAGCCATCAAAGATAAGAGCTTTGCCAATAAAGTTGCTTACATTTATCAAGAAGTCTTCTTGTTTGAAGATAGCATCAAAAATAACATTACCCTCTTTAAAGATTTAGATGGAAAAACCATTGATGAAGCCATTGATAAATCGGGTTTACGAGATTTCATTAATAATAAAGCCTTAGGAATAGAAGAAAAGGTAAGTGAAAATGGCAAAAACCTTTCCGGCGGTGAACGACAACGTCTGTCCATTGCCAGAGCGATTGCAAAAAAAGCCGAAATTTTGTTTATTGATGAGGGAACTTCCGCCGTTAATGAAGAATTAGGAAGAGAAATCGAACAAACTTTCTTAAATTTAGATAATACCGTTATTTCCATCAGTCACCGTTTTTACCCAGGTGTAACCAATCAATATGATTATGTTTTAGAGATAAAAGAAGGAAAAATCAGGACTTACACGGGAAAAGATTACTTTGCGGAGGAAGCTTCCTATGCTTAAACAATTAAAAGCGTTTATTCCCCAGATTTTATGGTTAACGCTCTGTGGATCCGTGGCCGCGGTGGCCGATTTAATGACAGCTTTAAAAATCCGCGATTTGATTGATTTAACCCAAGCCGGGGGATCAATTCAAACCAACACGGTTTTAATGATCGCCGGGCTTTCATTAATATATGCCGTGGGATTACTTACTTTCCATTATTTTAAAGCCTTATTCATTCGTTTGTCGTTATCAAAAATGAAACATCAATATGTAAGTCGCGTCTTTAAGAAAAACATCAATGAATTCCAAAGAGATAACAACTCAACATATTTATCCTCTCTAACCAACGATTACGACCAAATTGAAACCAACTTTCTCGAACCAATTGTTGAATTAATTTTTGGCGCCGTTAATTTAATCGCCGGAATCATCTTATTTGTGGTTGTTGATTACCGTATCCTGCTCATAACCGTAGGCTTAATGCTTCTTAACATTCTTATTTCTGCATGGGCTTCAAAACCGCTTAATAAACACAATAAAGAGCGCAGTGAATTATTTGGTGCCTATACCTCGTACATCAAGGAAGTGTTATCAGCTTTCCATATTATCAAAACAAACAACCTAGAAGATAAAGTTCGCAATGATTTTTACCAAAAAAGTCATGATATTCAACAAAAAGGGTTTATTATTGACCGCATCAAAAGTTATTTCTTTGCAGCTCAAAACGCCACCTTCACCCTCATCTTCTTCGGCTTAATCGTGATTGTGGGAGCCATGGCCCTTGAAGATGCGATTTCTTTTGGGTCCGTTGTCTTAATCATCCAATCCGCCGAAAAGATAATCTGGCCAATTCAAAACTTCTCAGAAGCTCTTCCGAAAATCTTATCGGTAAAAGCCATTTTCAAACGAATTGATGAAACTTTAAAGAATAAAATGGATTACCATGAAACCGAAGATTTCCAAGGGTTCCAACAAGCCATTAAAATAGACAATGTAAAATTCGGTTATGAAGATACCTTAGTATTAGAAAATGTTAATTTAGTATTTGAAAAAGGAAAAAAATATTTAATTATTGGTCCGTCCGGAGGAGGAAAGTCAACCATCTTAAAACTTTTAAGGAAATATTTTAATCCTGAACAAGGCAATATCTTCATTGATGGCATTCCTTTAAAAGACATCAAAAAAGAACAATATTTCTCCCATATCGCTAACGTTGAACAAAATGTCTTCTTATTTGAAGATACCGTTCGCAATAACTTAACTTTATATAAAGATTATTCGGATGAAGAAATTACAAAAGCCATTGAAAAATCGGGTTTAACGGACTTTATCGCTTCTCTTCCTAAAGGCTTAGACACCATGATTTATGACAATGGTAAAAACATCAGCGGTGGAGAACGAAGCCGGTTAGCCATCGCGCGTGGATTAATTAATAAGGCCGATATTATTTTCCTTGATGAAGCCTTTGCGAACCTTGATTCCGAAAAAGCCAAAGCGATTGAAAAAAGCATTCTTAATTTAAAAGATGTCACAATTATTAATGTAAGTCATATCGTCTTTAAAGAACATCGCCATATGTACGATGATGTCATTGTTGTGAAGAACAAAATGGCAACAAGCTTATAACAAAAAGGTGTTTAAGCCTCCCTTAAACATCTCAGGCTGATGACAAACCCCATTTTAAAAAGTGGGGTTTTATTTTCTTCCCACATCAGCTGCAAACTAATATAAAAACACGATTATTTTATACGAAAGAAATGACTGTTTTGTGTTTTTGTCCTTCTTTATAACTAAATAAAAAGAGCGTTGACTTTGTCAACGCTTTGAGGTGTCTAAGGGACTTAAACACCTTTTTCATTTCTTTTCGCAATTTCACTTTTGATATAATTAAAACGATCGCGATCCAAATTAGCTTTGCGACCAAAATAAACCGAAGCAATAAATAAAATCCCGGGAAATACTCCCATAATAATCCGAATGGCCAAGAGTGCTTCATTGGGTTGAAGCGTACTTACTCCATCCGTGCTTTCCACATAATTAAATAATTTTAAAATAAGCCCGACAACGGCAATCGCCACTCCGGATGCGGTCTTATACATGAATTGAACAATGCCATAATATGCGCCTTCACGTCTTTTGCCATTTACATACTCATCCACTTCCACAACATCGGGGACACTGGCCCAAGGAAGGATTTGCACGGCGCTCATTCCGATTCCGACCGCCACCACCACTAATCCTAAGCTTAAGTAAGCCATAAAAGCTTGATTGTCTTGATATGAAGGAATAAACAAGCAAGCCAGAAGAGCCAGCACAATCCAAATGGTCGCGAAGGTATAGACTTTAACTTTATTGTACTTTTCCGATAACTTTACCCAAAAAACGGCGGAGAGAATGGCAAACACTAACGGCATGGCAATAAAAATCATCGAAATTTCTCCCCCACCGATTTGACCAAAATGAAGGGCGTCGTTGACAAAGAACAAAAAGACGGCCATGATAATATCAAAACCTACCATGGATAATAAATAATACATCATAATGTTGCGAAACTCTTTTAAACGAAAAAATTGTTTCAATGTCGTTATTAAACCATAATTGTGTGTTTGATTGCTTTCATATCGTTCTTTCACATTTAAAGCACAAATCAGCATAATGATGCCGGCTAATACCCCAAAGATTAAGCTTGTGACGACATACCCTTGTTTAACGCTACCCAGCAGACTGGCAAAGATGCTTTCTTCTCCTTCAGCGAACAATGCAAACAAAGCTGCCCCCAGCAAGATTCCGACATTGGCAAGGATAATCCTCATCCCATTTAAAGACGTTCTTTCATCATAGTTTTGGGTGATGTTAGCTGTTAAAGCATTGTAAGGAACATATACAATGGTCCATACTACATTAAACAACATATAAACCCCGGTATAATATAAAAACTTAATTAAATCCGAGGTCTGGGCATTAAACGGAGTTATCCATAATAAAACAAAAGTCAAACCAAAAGGAAGCGCTCCAAACAACATGTAAACGCGTCTTTTCCCGTATTTTGATGTGGTCTTATCGCTGATGATGCCCATAAAATAATCGGTAATCGCATCCCAAAAACGCGCGATAATAAAAATCAGACCCGCTAGGGCCGAATCAAGTCCCGCGACATTGACTAAAAAATATAGCAAATAAAAACTGATGGCAGCAAAAATGATGTTGGATGCTAAATCACCAATTCCATAACTGAATTTTTCTCGAAAAGTTAATTTTTCCATAAACTATTCCTTAATGTGAGAATTATAACACTAAACCAATCGATTTTCAATCAAAAGAGAGTAACGTTTAAGTTACCATCTTTTGGTTATTTTGTCAACTCGATAAACTCATCGATATCTTCAGCTATCGTTTTTAAACCAGCTTCCCAAAAATCCGTTTTAGTAAGGTCAATATCAATTAGTTTTGCAACATTTTCACAACTCATTTTTCCGGTTGCTCGTAGTAATTGATTAATCTTTTCAACAAAAGAGCTCCCATTTTCCATATATTTGGCATAAATGCCTTTTGCAAACAACAAACCAAAGGCATAAGGGAAATTATAGAAACTTAACCCACCCCGATAATAATGTGACTTATTAATCCACATGCCACCATTCAAAGTTTCAGAATCCAAGGCTTCACCGTAAGATGCTTTTTGAGCATCTTTCATCATTTCATTTAAGTCTTTAGCGCTTGGAATCGATTTTTCACGAGCGCTGAAAACCGCTTGTTCAAACAAGAAACGACTATAAATGTCAACAATGACTTGCGTTGAATCTTGAAGTTCTTGTTCAAGAATATGAATCTTTTCATCTTTGCTTTCAGCTTGACGATATGCCGCCCGTTTTGTAATGGTTTCACATAGGGTGGATGCCGTTTCCGCAACCGGCATGGTATAGTGACTATTCAATAAAGCTTCTTTAAAGATTTGCTCGCCATGATAAGCATGACCAAGTTCATGGGCTAAAGTAATGATATCACCAATGTCTCCGCCAAAATTAGACAAAATGCGACTTTGTTTTAAAGCCGGGTTGTTAGAACAAAAAGCGCCCCCAACTTTGCCCTTTCTTGGCAAATAATCAATCCAATTGTCTCTAAAGGCTTTTTCAGCCATACCTCTTAGTTCTTCACCAAAAGTTCCAAATTGTTTTAAGATGAAAGCTTGGGCCTCTTCAACGGTGTACTTCTTCTCCGCTTTTCCCATTGGCGCAAATAAATCATACCAAGGAAGAGCTTTTTCATGCCCTAATAAGCGGGCTTTGTGAAGCAAATATTTTCTAAAGGCCGGCAAGTATTTTTGCATGGCGGCAAGCAAAGCTTCAAGCGTCGGTCGACTTAAACGAGATTTAAACAAGGTTTCATCCAGTGGCGATGAAAAGTAACGACGCTTGCCAAGTAAATTGACTTCGCCTTTAATTCCGGAAATGGCAAAACTCATTGGTTCTTGAATCTTCTCATAAATCGCTAATTCTTTTTCATAAGCTTTTTTGCGCATGATTGGATCGGGACTATAAGCTAAATTACGAAGTTCGGTTAAAGAAAGTTTTTTTCCATCCAGTTCTTCTTCGGAAGTGGAAGTTAAATGGCGTTGCATTTGCGACCATAGTGACGAGCCATTTTGAACGAGTTCACTCGTTAACACTTCTAGCGGTTCGCTCATGGTATGTTGCAATTCGGCTTTGGTTTCTTTTAGTAAAAAGGCGTATTCCTTTAAAAACGCACTTTTACCAATAACTTCTTCTAAATCAGGAAGTTCTTTTACATAAGTTTTAAATTTGTTGTCCAGCAAAGCAAATTTCGGATACAACCCCTGCATGGAAACCATCGCTTTCTTAGCTTCCATATCTTGGGTGTTTGCTGAAGAACGAAGCTGAATAAAGCTCATGACTTTCCATGATAACATATTCAAACGTTCTTGTTGCTTCAGCGTTTCTTCTAAAAACCAAGTTGGTTTGGTTTTAGCATCGGCATGATTAAAAAAAGCCATGACCTCATCAAGCAAACTAAATAGTTTGGCTCCGTCTTGTTTAAAAGACTCACTTTCAAAACTTGGATAAAACGGGTTTAAATCCCACTCGTACATTATTTTCCTCCTTAAAAATTACATAAATGATACAACTTGCCGATAAAATCAGCACTGAATATTTTAATTTAAACCTTGAACATAAACCGGCATCATTCCCACCGGTTCGTACTCATGCATCAACAAATCAAAAACCGCCCAAACTGATGATCTAAAATAACCATATGTACAAACAAAATGATTTATTTCCGGAAAACTGTTAATATCATAAGGGTTTTTTAATGCCACGACAATGATATTGGGGTTTTGAGCACACAAGCTTTTCACAAGCCCGGCTTGTGAAGAAGAAACATTTTCGACCGCAATGACTATTTGTTCATAGTCGGCCGCTTTTGCTAACACGGAGGCCATTTTTGTGGCATTAACCGATGTGCCGATTACTTCATAATCAGAGTTTACCATTCCTAATTGTTTAAAATAATCATTGGCGACATAAGCTAATGAGTTATTGTTGGTGTTGATTTGATACCCAGGAACAAGCGGATATCTTGTACAAACACTGGAAATGAATAAGGTTGATTTATCAATGGAAAAATGATCAACGCTTCCTTTGGCAAGCGTAATACTTTTTCTCATTAGTTGATCACTAAAATCTTTGTGCAAAAGAAAATCCGATGTTGTTAAATTTTCTCTCGGCAAATAGTCATCAAACAAATGATACTTGGCTTTTTTAACCAAAATTCTAAAGACTGCTTCATCAATTCGTTCGCTGGAAATAATACCGTTTCTTACTGCTTCCAAAACCCCTAAATAAGCTTGTACGGAAAGAGTGGTCGATTCTCCATATAAAAGCAGATCAACCCCGGCCTTGACCGCCAAGACCGCCGCTTCCGCAACTCCAAAGTTTTTGCTGATGGCATCCATATTCATCGAATCGGTCATGACAATTCCGTCAAAATCCATTTGGTTTCTTAGCAAATCGGTAATCACCCGTTTGGATAAAGTGGCCGGATACTCTTCATCAATTGCTGAAAAAATGATATGAGCGGACATAATCGCATCAATTCCATTGTCAATGGCCATTTGAAAAGGAAAAAGTTCGTTTTCCAACAAATGGTCCATCGAATGGGTTATTTGCGGAAGTCCGTAATGACTATCAACAGAAGTATCACCATGACCGGGGAAATGTTTGGCGGTGGCCATTACTTCACCGGCTCGAAGTCCCTTAATCATCATATTCCCATATTCCGCAACCACAAACGGATCATCGGAATAGCTTCTAATACCAATGACCGGGTTACTCGGATTATTATTGACGTCCAAAACCGGAGCTAAATTTATATTAACACCATAATGTCTTAATTCCTGTCCCGAGAATTTCCCGACTTGGTAAGCATAATCACTTCGATTAGTCGCCACTAACCCCATGTTGCCAATAAAGTGGGTGGCATTGTTGGCAAACCTTACCACCATTCCACCTTCTTGATCCATGGAGATAAAACCAGGAATGCTTGTTTTTTCCACAACCGTTTTTTGGATATCTTCCGATAACGTCGGCACTAATGAATCATCCGCCACGTTGTTTCCAAAGTAAATAAAATTACCAAAATAATATTGCGAGATATTGGTGATTAATGAAGCGGGAATAACCGTTCCACCAAATCCAACCATGAACATTTGTCCGATTTTTTGTTCAAGCGTTAACGTTTTTAAATGTTGGATCGCTTGTTCTTCCCATTCTTTTTCTTCAGATTTCCATGAGAACGACTTTTGGCATCCCGTTTCCACAAACACCAAGAATATTAAGAGCGAAAACTTTAACAATTTATTCATACTGTCTCCCATTAAATACTTCTTCTATTTTATACTAATTTAAAAAGGTATACAACCAAAACTGTATTATTTATAAAAAAAGATTGTGGTGTTACAATCGATGTGCGACCAAAGTTGTAATTAAATGACATTAAGTGATACTTGACTATATATATCTTTCGTGTCTTTATTGAGCTTTTGTGCTTTTATTAGGCTTTCGTGTTTTTATAAGCAGTCTTTATCAATAAAACATCATAATTTCGAAAATAAATAACACATCTGTCAAATCAGCAAAATGAAGAAAGGAGATTTTTTCCTATTTTCGCAACAAAAAAGGCTTGATAACAATAACAAACTACATTTGTTACGTATCAAACCTATGCTTCTCATATGGTGCCACTAGCCGGATTCGAACCGGCACGCCCGTGAAGGCGCTTGATTTTGAGTCAAGTTTGTCTACCTGTTTCAACACAGTGGCATGCTTAGATATTATACAATAATCAAGACAATTATGCAAGTAAAAAATGCTAGGATAAGAAAAAACCGACACCTTTAGGGTATCGGTTTTAACAAAGTCGATTTATTCAGTTACAGGTTTTTCACAATACATAAAGAACTTGTATCCAAGCGGTGAAGCAAAGAATCCTTCAAGATCAGGACTAATCATATAAAGATCTGTGTAATAGTAAATTGGAACAATAGCTCCGGTTGACATCAATAGATCTTCGGCTTCATGCATCTTTTCAAAGCGTTCTTCTTGATCAGAACTTGACTTAACAGCTGCAATCAGAGCATCATAAGTTTGCGCCCAAGTCTTATCCCCTGTTTCACCATAAACGGCAACAGTGGCATGAGCATCGCGACCAAATTGAGCGTCGTTATTACCGCTATTAGTCGTCCACATATCCAAGAAAGAAATAGGATCATTATAGTCGGCTAACCAGCCGTTTCTGGCAAATGTGTAATCTCCTTCTTTACGAGTGTTAAGGAAAGTACCCCATTCTTGTTGTTCGATTTCCATGGTAATTCCATAGTTGGCGAAAGCAGTTTGTAAATAAGTGGCAATCGCTAAGTGACCAGTTGAAGTGTTCAAAACATACTCAAAAGTTGGGAAATCCGTAAATTTCTTGGTGGTTTCGTCGTATGTATAACCAACTTCTTTCAATAGAGCAACCGCCTCAGCGCAATTGTTTACATATTCGGTTTTCGCAACGCTATAATAACCAGCACCATCACCTAAAGGTCCATTTTTGGTAACAAATTCGGTTAAGCCATCCGGTTCCGTTAAGCCAATTGGAACAAAGCTGTTAGCTGGTTGTTGTCCGGCTTGACCAATGCTTTCAGCAATATAGTTACGATCAATCAATAGACTCAAAGCTTTACGTACTTTTACTCGTTCTTCTTCAGTTGTTGCAACCGTTCCATAAATAGTCGGATCATTAACATTGAAAATAGTATAGTAAGTACCTAATTGACCGGCAATGACAAATTCATTTGGATAGTCTTCTTTTAGAGCGGCAATTTCTTGATTTGGAACCGAGTCAATAAGTTTGAATGTGCCATTTTTATAGTTGGCAAGAATTGCACCATCATCATCGGATAGAGCAAATTCAATTCCGTTCAACTTTACGGCTTCCGCATTGTGGTAGTTTTCGTTCTTTTCATAAACAATCTTACTATTAGAAACCCAACTTATCATTTTGAATGGACCGTTACCAACATAAGATTTTGGTTTTGTAGCCCAACCATCAGGATCAGCTTCAACAACGGATTGTTTTACTGGCATGTAAGTTGGGAAAGCACATAATTCGAAGAAGTAAGGAACGGCATTATTTAACACAACTGTTAAAGTTTTGCCATCGGCCGATGCGGTTACATTTAAATCATCTTTGTCTTCTGTGCCGAAGCCATCAATAACATCGAACATATAATTGTAATCTGCACCTAAATCTGCTGAAGCTGCACGTTTCCAAGAATATTCAAAATCCTTAGCATTAAGTGTAGTTCCATCGGACCATTTTAAATCATCCTTTAATGTAAATACATATTGAACTTTACCACCTGTTAAAGTAGTAGGAGTTGGCAATGATGTAGCACAATCAGGAACAAGTTCTAAACCGCCATCTTCATTTTGTTGGTAACCAACTAAACCTGAAAACGCATGGATAATCAATGTTGCGCCATCGACTGCACTGTTTAAGGCCGGATCAATCGTATCAGGGTTTGGTCCTACACAAACAACTAGATCTGCTTTGAATGAACCGCAAGCGGACATAACAAAGATTGATACTAGCATGACGACAACGACAACAAGTTTTTTAAAAACATGTTTCATTTTTGTTTTTCCTCCTTCAAAGAAAAGTTATATAAACTAGACAGATGTCTAAAGTTTATCAATGGGAACCTATGAAAATCTTAATCATCATTTATTGCTTGTCTTCAATAATATGATGGCAAGCGACAAAGTGGTTGGCTTTTATTTCTTTTAATTCCGGGGTTTGTTCGGCACAAAGAGCTGTAGCTCGCGGACATCTTGTTCGGAAACTACAACCTGAAGGAACTCTTAAGGGACTTGGAACATCACCTTGCAAGATGATGCGGCGACGTTTTCTAGCCTGAATCGGGTCAGCAATCGGGACGGCGGACAGCAATGATTCCGTATAAGGATGCAAAAAGTGATTAACTAATTCACCGGAATCAGCTATTTCCACAATTTTCCCTAAGTACATGACGGCAATGCGGTTAGAAATGTGTTCGACAATGTGTAAATCATGAGCAATAAATAAGTAAGTCAAATGCAGTTTTTTCTGCAAATCTTCAAACATGTTGATAACTTGGGCTTGAATGGAAACATCTAAAGCCGAAACGGGTTCATCACAAACAATGAATTCCGGATTAACCGCTAAAGCTCTGGCAATCCCAATTCTTTGACGTTGACCACCGCTAAATTCATGAACATAACGGGTAGAATGCTCACTTGATAAACCAACTAAACTCATTAATTCATGAATTCGTTCTTTTCGTTCTTCTTTTGTGGCATATAATTGATGAACATCCAAAGGTTCCCCAATAATATCGCCAACCGTCATTCTTGGATTGAGTGATGAATAAGGGTCTTGGAAAACCATCGATGCTTTTTTTCGAAAAGCCATGATGCTTTCTTTATCGCTAATCAATTTCCCTTTAAAGATGATTTCACCGGCCGTTGGTTTATAAAGATGCAAGATGGACCGACCAACCGTTGTTTTTCCACAACCACTTTCCCCAACTAAACCAAGCGTTTCCCCTTTTTTAATAACAAAGGAAACATCATCAACCGCTTTTAAATCGGTGTTTTTCATAAAGCCCGTATGAATGGAAAAATATTGTTTTAAGTTTTTGATTTCCAGTAACGGTTGTTCTTCATTAACAGCATCACTAACAAAAGAGTTTTGTTTAACTTCTTCATTCATAAACGTCTTCTCCTTCTTTAGTGAGTACCAGTTCTCCTTGCTCATACTTGTTTTTTACAACCATCCAACAAGAAGAAAAATGGTTTGGTTCAACTTCGATTTCATCAAGTCGTTTAGTTAAGCAAATTTTCATGGCTTTATCGCAACGCGGGCAAAAAGCACAACCACTTGGCATATTTAATAAATCAACCGGCGAACCATGAATCGGAATCAATCGTTCTTTTTTGTTGACACTGCTGGGAATGGAGCGCATTAATCCTTTTGTATATTCGTGTTGCGGGTTGTAAAAAATTTGGTCAGCCGTGCCTTTTTCAGCAATCTTGCCACCATACATAACGATAATGTAATCACACATTCCGGCGACGACCCCTAAATCATGGGTAATCAAAATGGTGGCCATCCCTAATTTTTTTTGTAAATCTTGAATAATTTCCAAAATCTGCGCTTGAATGGTAACATCTAATGCCGTAGTTGGTTCATCCGCAATCAAAATGTCGGGTTCACAGGCCAGAGCCATCGCAATCATCACCCTTTGACGCATTCCGCCACTCAATTCATGAGGGTATTGCGTTAAACGTTTCTGGGGATCATTTACTCCCACCATCGTTAACATTTCTAAAGCCCGGGCTTGCGCTTCTTCAGGTGTTCGATTGGTATGTAATAGGATTCCCTCCACAAGTTGATTGCCAATGGAATAAACGGGATTTAAACTCGTCATTGGGTCCTGAAAAATCATACTGATTTTATTACCACGAATATTCTTCATGACTTTTTCACCGGCCATGACTAATTCTTCACCATCAAATTTAATACTGCCACCGACAATTTGGCCGGGATTAGTTAAAATCTGCATAATAGAATAAGCCGTTACGCTTTTTCCACTTCCTGATTCACCGACGATTCCCAAAACTTCCCCTTTATCAATGGAAAAGGATATTCCATCAACAGCTTTTACTTCTCCCGAAGGAGTGAAAAAGGAAGTCCTTAAGTCTTTTACTTCTAATAAACTCATGGCCCACCTAGTTTCTAAGTTTCGGGTCAAAGGCATCACGTAAGCCATCCCCGAACAAGTTAAAGGATAAAACAATTAAGCAAATGGTTAACGCCGGAATAACTAATCGATAAGTATAGGAATAAATTCCCGATAAAGCTTCGGAAGCAAGCGAACCTAAACTTGGCATTGGGGCCGAAACACCCAAACCTAAAAAGCTTAAGAAACTTTCGGTAAATATAGCGGAAGGAATTTGCAAAGCTGTGGAAATAATAATGACACTTATACAATTAGGAAGCAAGTGTTTCACAATTATACGAAAAGGGGAAGCGCCAATTGATTGCGCGGCCAAAACAAACTCTTGCTTTTTGACACTTAAAATCTGCCCTCTAATTAAGCGGGCCATGCCCACCCAATAAAGTAATCCAAAGACTAAGAAAATGCTAATCATATTGGTGCCAATGGCGGCTAAGATGCCACCAATGGAATCAAGGGTATTTTTTAAAACAACGGATAATAATATGATAATTAACATATCCGGAAGCGCATAAATAATATCAACAAAGCGCATCATAATTAAATCGGTTTTACCTCCGGCATAACCGGAAATGGAGCCATAAACCATCCCAATCATTAATACCAGTAAACTGGCAAAGAACCCAACCGCTAAAGAAATTCTTGTTCCATAGACAACGCGGATAAAATAATCTCTGCCACTATCATCGGTTCCAAACAGGTGCGGAAAGATTTTTTCGCCATTGGCAATCCGTTCCAGTTCGGTCGTTCCATAGGTTAATGGTTTTAAATTCATATAAGAGGGATCGGCCGGTTGTCCAGGCAAAACACCCAATTGTTCGGCATAACCATATGGATAAAACATGGGAATAAACAACGCTGCTAAAGTAATGAAAAGCACAATACTAAAGCAAATCATCGCAATCTTATTTTTGGATAATTTTTTTATTCCATCTTTAAAGAAGGTTGTACTTTCACGCATGATATCTTGTTGGGCTTTTTCCTCATCAGTTGCCGGAAGTAATTTTTCGACATTTAGTTGAAAGCTAAGAGGGGTTCGTTTTGAATTAAGTTTTTCCATTCTTCTACTCCTAACTAAAGTCAATACGCGGATCAACTACTATATATAAGATATCGGTTACTAATGTCATAAAAACCACTAACGATGCCAAGAAAATGGTTGTTCCCATAATGAGCGTATAATCACGATTGGTAATGCTATTGACAAAAGAACGACCAAGCCCCGGTACAGAAAAGATTTTTTCAATAACTAAACTTCCCGTTAAAATATAAGCAATCATTGGTCCCATATAAGTTAAAACCGGAATCAAAGCGTTCTTTAAAGCATGTTTGTAAATAACCTTTTTCGATTCGACTCCTTTGGCACGGGCCGTTCTGATATAGTCTTGACCAAGAACATCAAGCATGCTTGACCTGGTTAAGCGGGTGATATAGGACATTGGGTATAAACTTAAAGCAATGATGGGCAAAATTAAGCCCGCAAAAGTATCACCTCGAGCCGGGAAAAGCGGCCATATAACGCAAAAAACGATTAACAGAAACGAAGCAATAATGAAGGACGGCGTTGCCACAAAGGCCGTGGAAATGACCATGATCGATTTATCCATAACTTTATTCCGCTTGATTGCGGCAATCGAACCTAAAGTCATGCCAAAAGTAAGGGCAATTAAAGCCGCAATTCCTCCAATTTTGGCCGAAGCTTTAAAGCCATCAAAAATAATATCAACAACTTGTTTACCTCGTTGCTTTATCGAAGGTCCAAAATCCAATACTAATATGTCGCCTAAATAAGTAAAGTAACGAACCATCAAGGGTTTATCAAGTCCATACTTCTCATTTAGTTTATCAATGACATCCTGGGTCGGTGCTTTTTCACTTAAAAACGGGCCACCGGGAATCGCATTCATGGCAAAAAAAGTGATTGTAATAACTAAAAAAACGGTCGCAATCGCTAATAACAATCTTTTTCCAATATAAATTGCTAGTTTTGAGTCCATAGGGAACCTCTTTTCTGATGAATGAATATTTTAACAAGTATTCTATCACAATGTTTTTATCATGTCAAAGTTTTTTATGACCTTTTTTAGAAAACAATACCCACTGTATATTAATTCTACTCCCATTATTATTTTGTGTAAATGTATTTTTATTATTTTCATCAAAATTAATCAACACTTAATAAAAATAAGGTGAATAAATGTTCATTTTATGCAAAAAGTCCCAAGTGCTTACTTGGGACTTAGTCTTTAAGCTTCTTCAATTTCCATAACTTCTTCCAGCATCGCAATTTGAGTCATTACTTCATTAAAATTCCTGGTTTTCGGCAAACTAAAATAAATAATGGATTCTTTTAAATGGCGATCATTAACCAATGTCTTGTTTACTAAAAAGGTTTTTCGCACTATTACCCCTTGGGAAGCAAGATTATCGAAAAGTTGTTTTTCCACATTCTCATCAAAAACAATTCTAATGCGTTGAACTTTTTTGGTTTGCGTTAATTTTTCACTTAAGCGACGGGATAAAAATGTTAATGGAAGCACAATTAAAACCGTTACCCCCGAAATAATATAATTGAATAAGCCACCGGTTCCGATTAACAAACCGATGCCCGAAACTAACCAAAGCATCGCCGCAGTCGTAATTCCTTTGACACTGGCTCGATTATGAATAATCGTTCCGGCCCCTAAAAACCCAATCCCACTGACAACTTGGGCAATAATGCGACCTTTGTCAACAGAAATGACATCGATCAAGGCCGGATTAGCGGCAATTTGCTCAATTGTTTCTAATGCCACATTTTGTTGTAAGATGGCAATCAAACAGCTTCCGATACTAACCAAAGTGAAAGTAAAGAAACCCGCTGGTTTGTTTTTAATTTCTCGTTCGTAACCAATGCCTGCGCCCACTAAAGCCGCAGCAATGACACGAAGAATTTGTTCAAAAATTAAACTCATAACAACACCCCTTTAATTAATAATATCTAAGATGATGGCTTTGGAAGCAACTTTGTCTTTACTGATAACAAAAGCTTCGTTAACCATTTGCGTAGCTTCGAAAACATTTAACTCATCCGCATAAATGATGGCTAACACATCGCCTAAAGCAACAAAGTCACCAACTTTACCAAAGGCTTTGACACCGACACCCATGTTAATGACATCTTCTTTTTTAGTTCGACCAGCTCCCAGCAACATCGCGGCTTGCCCGATAGCTAAAGCTTTAACTTGTTTAATATATCCGGTTTGTTTGGCAAGGACGAAAATTTGCTGTTTACTTTGCGCAAACAATGAATAATCATCGATAACACGTTCGTCACCTTGTTGATACTTGATCATTTTGCGGAAATTATCCAAGGCTTGATGGGAATCGATCGCTTGTTGGACGCGATTTAAACTTTCTTCTTTGGAAGCAACCACTTTTGTCATAAGTAAAATTTCGGCTGAAAGCTCATAACATAGTTCTGTTAAATCAGCGGGGCCTTTTCCTTTCAAAGTTTCAATTGCTTCGATTACTTCTAGGGCATTCCCAACAGCAAAACCCAAAGGCTGTTCCATATCTGTTAAGACGGCTTTGGTCATGCGATTGGCTCTTTTACCAATATTAACCATTGCCTTGGCCAAAATTTGGGCTTCTTTGAGCGTTTTCATGAAAGCACCATCGCCAACTTTCACATCAAGCAAAATGTGGGATGCGCCACTAGCTAATTTTTTGGACATGACACTGCTGGCAATTAGACCAACCGATTCCACCGTTCCCGTCACATCTCTTAAAGCATAGAGTTTTTTATCAGCTGGAGCGATATTGGCTGTTTGACCAACAACAGCTAAACCGATTTGGGAAACTTGATCTAAAAAGGCTTGGGGAGAGCGGGAAATTTGAAAGCCGGGAATCGCTTCTAACTTATCAAGCGTTCCCCCGGTATGCCCCAGTCCTCGTCCGCTCATTTTCGCAATCTTCAGCCCACAACTGGCAACAATCGGCGCAACAATTAACGTTGTTTTATCTCCAACTCCCCCGGTTGAATGCTTGTCCACACAAAGACCGGCAATTGAAGATAAATCAATTTGTTCGCCACTGTTTAGCATCTCTAAAGTTAGCGCTAATTGTTCGTTTTCATTTAAACCTTGAAAACAAATCGCCATTAATAAACTTGACATTTGGTAATCAGGAATGGTTCCTGATAAATAACCTTGAATCAAAAAATGAATTTCTTCTTGACTCAAAATTAGGCCTTGTTTCTTTTTGATAATTAAATCGACGGCACGCACGGATAACACCTCATTTTGTAAATAGTATTATATCATAATTTATGAATTAAACCAAATATTTTTACAAAAGCTCTTACTAATAAAACAAAATTTTGTTATAATACCTTAAAAAGGTTGTTATATGATTATT
>JBFXGS010000017.1:0-17482 GCA_050177775.1 Bacilli bacterium
GGTTGTAATCTAACCAAACTGTCAACAATGGCCATCGCTACAATTTCTCCGCCGGTTAATATAAAATCACCAATGGATATGACCACATCAACAAAGTTAAAGATGCGATCATCGATACCTTCATAGTGGCCACAAATAATAATCAAATGCTGCTTATCGCTCCACTTTAGGGCTTTATTTTGGTCGTAAATCGACCCAATGGGACTGGTAAGAATTTTATGAGCTTGTTCATATCCCGGAATAGAACGCAAGCAATCGACAATCGGTTGCACACTAATCACCATTCCGGCCCCCCCACCATAGGAATAATCATCAACTTGCCTACTTTTTTTCTTGGAAAACTTTCGAAAGTCATGAATATTGATGGTTACAATTTGTTTGTCCACAGCTCTTTTGATGATGGAGCTTAAGAAACCCGAGAACATTTCGGGAAATAAAGTCAAAATATCAACAATCATAGTAATCCCTCAATCGGAGTGATGATGATGCGTTTTTGATTAATATCAACTTGTTTAATAAATTCCGGAACAAACGGAACGAGGGATTCTTTTTGGTCTGGTTTGGTTATCACCAAAAGAAACCCTTGCGGAAGGTTGGTGATGTCACTAACTTGCCCTATTATTGTTCCGTCTTCTAAGCAAGCATTCAATCCGATTAAATCATCAAAATAATATTCATGCTCCGGAAGAGGAGCTAAGTCCTCGCGATTTACAAACAGCTCACAACCAACATAGTCAAGCACTAAATTAATATCTTGTATTTGATTAAAAGCTATTAAATCCCATTGCTTGTGTTGACGGTGGCTGTCGATAATAATCGTTTCCATTTCTCCTTGTCTTTTCACAAACAATTTTTGGTTTTTTTTAAAGCGTTCATTGCGAAAATCAGAATCGGACCTGACTTTCACTTCACCTTTTATACCATGTGTTCCAACAATTATGCCAACGCTAATTAGTTTCATTTGTCGACCTTCATTGCTCGCCACGAATTAAGGACGGCAATTAATGAAACACCGACATCAGCGAACAAAGCCTCATAAATTAAGAAATCGAGTAAAAAAGCAAACACCGAATTAACGATAAACGGTTCAATTAAAGCAAGTGTCAAAACAATAAATTTGACGGTTAACGCTAACACAATATTTTGGACAACGATTCGATGAGTCTTTTTCGCAATTTTTCTGGCAATTGGCAATTTTAATAAATCATCCGTCATCAAAACAATATCTGCCACTTGAATGGCCGCATCGGATCCCAGGCCGCCCATCGCAACGCCGATATCGGCCGAACTTAAAACCGGGGCATCATTAATGCCATCACCGACAAAGATAACCTTTTTGCTTGAATCGGTTTTTCTTTTTATTTCTTGAAGTTTTTCAACTTTTTGAACAGGCGTTAATTCTGAATAAACTTCATCAATGCCAACCATACGGGCAACTTCTTGCGCAATTTCATGAGTATCACCGGTTAACATAATTGTTTTTTTAATTCCTGTTGCTTTTAAATCAGCAATAGCTGACTTAGTATTTTGTTTGATTTGATCCTTGACAAGAATACATCCTTCGGTTTTTTGGGAAATAGCCACAAAGACTTTAGTGGCAAACCCCGCCACTTCCGGAGTTGCAATTCCTTGTTGTTCTAAAAATTCTTTTTTGCCAACCACAATTTGTAAACCGTCAACTAAATTACTTACCCCTAGTCCGGGTGCTTGTTTTAACGATGTGATTCGTGACAAAACGATGTTTTCTTTGCCATATTCTTCAACAATGGATTTCGCAATCAAATGATTGGAATTAAGTTCACCGTGGGCTGCAAATTCTAGGATTTGCTTTGGTGTATAACTTCCGAAAGAAAGCGTCTCACTTACAACAAATTTTCCGGTGGTTAGCGTTCCGGTTTTGTCAAAAACAACGGTGTCAACATCATTTAAGGCTTCTAAATAATTACTTCCTTTTATTAAGATGCCTTGACGACTGGCTCCTCCAATGCCGCCAAAAAAACCAAGCGGGATTGATAAAACAAGCGCACAAGGACAAGAAATAACTAAGAAAATTAAGGCCATTAATATTGATTTCTTAAAACCATTTTCCCAACTTAAATCATAAGCCGGTAACACAAACGGTAAAAGAATCGCTAAAATAAAAGCAACAATGACGACAGTCGGTGTATAGTATCGAGCGAATCTCGATATGAAAGTCTCGGATTTGGCTTTGTGACTGCTGGCATTTTCAACAAGATTCAAAATCTTAGAAACCATGGAATCTTCATAAATTTTAGTAACTTTGATTTTTAAGGTTCCGTTGGTGTTAATTGATCCCGATAAAACCGAATGACCGCGTCGAACATCACGATGAATACTTTCACCGGTTAAAGCGGAAACATCAAGCGAGCTTTCACCTTCAAAAACAATCCCATCCAGCGGAATTCGCTCACCAGATCGAACATATAACATATCGCCAACCACAACTTCCATTGGGTCGACTTCCACGATTTCCCCATTAACAATGATGTGAGCCGTATCCGGTTGAATGTCCATTAAAGCCGCAATGGATTTTCTTGAGTAATTAATGGCTTGATGCTGCAATATTTCGCCGACTTTATAAAAAATCATGACAAAAACCGCTTCATCGTAATAACCGACTAATAAGGCTGTTATGGTTGCCAGCGACATTAAAAATTTCTCATCGAAAATTCGTCCTGACCGAAAGTTTTTATAGGCTCCATACAAAACATCCCATGCCAACATTATATAACCGGTGGTATAGGTTATATAGATGATGGTGGTAACAATCAACGGGTTAACTTCAGTAAATTGTTTTAACAACGTCTTCAAAATAAAGCCAAAAATAAAGATGGCAACACCGATTATAAAAAAGTTTCTCTGAACTTTATCTTGTTTAAAATCCGTCTCAAATTGATGCTTTTTCTTGGTTTTTTGGATTACTTTTATCGCAGGATCGACGGTTGAGGTGATGGCTTGAACTCGTTCTTCCAAATTAGCAATTAAGTCCGCATCCGTTGTTTCAATAATAAAACGCGTCGAAGCAAAATCAACGACAATAAACTCGTAATTAAAAGTTCTCTTCGCAATCCTTTCAATCTTTGATGAGCATATTGCACAATCTAAATTTTCAAGAATTAGAACGCGACGATATGTTTTTTTCGTTTCCCGGGGTTTTATTTCAATACTGCTGTCAACGGCTTTGATGATTTCCATCATTTTAGCAATATTGGCTTCCATTTCATCTTCATTCAAAAAATCAATCGTTAATAGTTTGGTTTCTTTGTTTAATTTAAAATTACTTGAAAGCTGGTTGGTTAAATCAAACTCAATTTTAAGAAGTTTGTTTGAATTATCTAAATTATCTAAAAAATATTGTTTTCTTATGGAATTCATAATTAAATGTGGGAAGTATGATTAAAAATTTGTGCAATCACTTCATGAATATGGTGATCACTCAATTGGTAATATACTTCTTTTCCCTTTCGTTCACTCTTGACAATATTATTGTTTTTTAAAATGCGTAGTTGATGTGAAATTGCCGATGGTGTCATTTCTAATTTGTTAGCGATTGCGCCAACGGGTTTTGCATCATTTGCTAGCGCTTGGACAATCCTTAAACGCGTGATATCACCAAGACATTTAAAAATCAAAACGCTTTTTTCAATTTGTTCCATAAATACCTCTATCATTTGAACACTTGCTCATATCTTCATATATTATAATCGAAAAAAAGTATAAAGTCAAACAAAAAAACAAAAAAAGTCAGTTTTACTGACTTTTAAAATGAATCCACAGAAATTTCAATTCGTTTTCCAGCTCGAGCTGCACATGCGTAAGCAATCGTTCTAATAGAATTAATAATCCTTCCCTTTTTACCAATTAATCGGCCGACATCTTCGGGATTAACTAATATTTGAATGGTAACGACATCGCCTTCATCAGCAAACGTCTTAACAACCATTTCTTCGGGAAAAGAAATTAGTGGCCCAACTAAGTCGCCGAGAAATTTTTCATAATTAATTTCTTTCATGTTTGCACCTACTTAGTTTGCTTGGTAAATTTTTCGATAATTCCTAATTTCGAAAGCAATGATTTTGCTGTATCAGTGGGTTGAGCACCATTGTTCAGCCATTTCAATGCTTTTTCTTCATCAATTTTTAGAGCATTTGTTTTTTCAATTGGATGATATGTCCCTAAAACTTCAATGAATCGTCCATCGCGCGGATTACGAGAATCAGTTGCGACAACGCGATAAAATGGTCTTTTATTTGCACCAAATCTTTGTAATCGAATTTTTACTGCCATAATAGATACCTCCTTGTTTGATTATGATGTATTATATCATTTATTGTCTTTGCTGTCAAGCCTTTTTGCTTAACAGTTTTCCAAGCTTGCTTTTTCTGCTTGCGTTAATAAACGATATTCGCCAGCGGCTAATTGTGGGTCTAAACTGACGTTTCCAATTTGAATTCTTTTTAAATAAGTTACTTCTTTGCCTTGTTTTAAACACATTTTTTTAACTTGGTGGTATTTTCCTTCATAAATGGTAATGAAGGCTTCGTGTTCGCTAATAATTTCTAACTGTGATGGCTTTGTTTTAAAAAGGTTTTTATTACCATCATAGATGAATAATCCTTCTTCAAAAGCGTGAATGTCCTGTTTAACAAATTCTTTATTGACGATTACATAGTACTTTTTCGCAACGTTTTTTTTAGGACTAGTAATGCGATGAGCAAATTTCCCATCATTAGTCATAATAATTAGCCCTTCCGAATCTAAATCCAATCTTCCTACCATAAACAAATCATAATGAGCATATTCGCTGACAAGATCACGAATCGTCGGAAGGCGTTCATCTTTTGTGGCTGACAAATAGCCTTTAGGTTTATTTAACATGATATAAATGAACTGTTTGTAGGTGATGATTTCATCAAGATGTTTTATTTCATCCTGATATTCGTTTACCGTCCAATCATTTTTTCTCATAACTTGATTGTTAACTTTGATTTCCCCATTGGCAATAATTTTTCTGGCTTCTCCTCTTGTTTTTCCTAACGCATACGCAATATATTTATCGAGTCGCATTGGATAATTTTCCTTTAGCTTGTTTGATTGTTTCATATATAGAAACATTGGATAGCGATTGAAGCATTTTATCATATTGTTTTTCCAACGCTTTATTATTGACAATCGCCTGATATTCTTGATATCGCTTTATTAACGTTGGCGCGGGAATTTTTCTTTTTTGACTGCTTTCAATTAATGCGAAAAAAGAAAAAATTTTGACAATTTCTTCCGTTGTAAACAAATCAAAATCAATTTTATATTCTTTCATATTAACCACCTTGTTTATTTTATCATTATTACCATCAAAACAAAAACAAAACAACGAATAATCATAATATTTGCAATATGTTTTGGGGTGTGTTAAAATTAAAAAAAGAGGTAATTGCATGTTAACATATAAAGAAATAATCAAGGAAGAAGATCAAAGGTTAAGAGAAAAATCTTTGCCGGTTACGTTTCCTTTAGAGGAAGACAATATCGCTTTATTGGAAACCCTTAGCAGTTATTTGTTAGCCGGTTATGATTCTGATTTCGCCGAAAAAAATGATATTCGCCCGGGAGTTGGTTTAGCCGCTCCTCAATTAGGAATTTTAAAACAAATATTTGTGGTGGCTGCTTTTGATGAAGCGGGAGAGTTGTACCATTTTGGTGTTATCAACCCGAAAATCGTTTCCCATTCGGAAGAACAAGCTTATATACCCACCGGTGAGGGGTGCCTTTCGGTTGATCGCGAAGTGCAAGGATTGGTTCACCGTTCAAAAAGGATTTCGCTTTCCGCCCATTATTACAATTTTTCGACTAAAGAATTAACAAAACAGACTTTAAAACTTCACGATTATATTGCCATTGTGTGCCAACACGAATTAGATCATCTTCATGGCGTCTTGTTTGTTGATCGAATTGATCCGATTAACCCGTTTTATATCCCTGAAAACAGTACTCCCATTGTCTTTCCGGCGGTGGAACCTGAAGAAGATTAAAGGCTCGTTTTTAATGAGCCTTTTTGTCTTTTTTACATTAACAAAATACTTAAAGCGAAAAGGGTTTGCCCTAAATAGTAAGTAATAATATTTAATGCTTTTAGAAAACGAATATTAGAACGTTCCATTTTTTTGAAGTAAAGAAAACTTAGAAAAAAATCGGAGAACACAAACGAGAAAGCTCCCACAAAAATCACAAGCTTCAATAAAGAATATTGGCTTATCAAACTCGTAAAAACCAAAGCAAGCAAGAACGTGCTCGCTGCCATATAGACGATAACCGGAATTTTGGCTTGTTGATAATCAATATTGTTCTTTACCGAAACGGTGTATACTAATAATAAAAGAACAAGGGCTAACAAAATTGACATTAACAGCGAACCGCTTTTTAATTGAAAAAAGGCTATCATATAAATTACATGACCAAGAAAAAAAAGCAGCAGTCCCCCATAGAAAAATTCTTTTTTGCGATTGCGATACACGCGTCTTAACCCCAGCACAAAGTCTCCTAAAAAACCCAAAACGAGTCCCAATAAAACGGTATTGGCTATTTGTGGAATTTCAGCCTCTTTAAGGTTTATAAAACCAATTAAAACAAATCCAAAACTTGTAACCATTTTTAAAAATAAAATAATTTTACTTCCTAATCGATAATAAAAAAGCAAATAAACAAGCATAAAAAGGGTTTCCACAATTAAAACCGCCAGTGTTAAATTAGGCATTATTATCTCCTTTATTTAATTAAATCAAAATGGAGAAGGGCTTGATATATTCCATCATTGGCGACATCGTCGGTCACATGTTTGGCTACTTTTTTTACTTTTGAAGTGGCATTTCCCATGGCAATCCCCATTCCGGCATCACGTATCATTTCAAAATCATTGTCACCATCACCAAAAGCGATGACATCTTTTAAATCAAAATGCAAATGGTCCGCTAAGCGCCTCATCCCCAGCCCTTTTGAAGCATGTTTCGGCAAGATGTCATATCCGACATCCATCCACTTGATGAAGTTTAATTCAGGAAATTCTTTTTTTAACAACTCCACCGCTTCGGGTTCTGAGAACACCCATGCTTGAAAAACATCATGATGCAGGTAAAACATTTCATCAATCGGAGGAACCGCAAGCCCTAATTTTTGAAAGCTGTGCAAAACCAACGCATCAATCTTTGACACTGCTTCATGATGGCTGTCTTCAAATCCGTAAGCAAGATGGTGCTTTTGCATGCTGGCAATTAGCTTGATTAATAATTCTTG
Source organism: Bacilli bacterium (assembly GCA_050177775.1). Taxonomy (GTDB): domain Bacteria; phylum Bacillota_I; class Bacilli_A; order ML615J-28; family CAG-698; genus UBA2253. The sequence goes on from JBFXGS010000017.1 coordinate 7,309, forward strand.
GGAAAGCGGTTCTTTAAAGATGGTATTTTTGTGCGCTTGAATATATTGACCATTAATCAGTACATAATAGTCAATCATTGGTTTAACTTCATTGATGGAGTCCAGCATAAAAGCGGCCCGACCCGTCGCAATGGCAATGGTGTGATGTTTGTGCAAATGCTTGATGGCTTCTATACTTTTTGGAAGAATTATTTGTTGTTTATTATCAAAAAGAGTTCCATCAATATCGAATAAAATTAGCTTCTTGTTGTTCATAGCATCCTATCTTTAGTTCATTCTAGCATTTTTACCTCGATAAAACAAGAATAATAAATTGCTTTTGTCTTTCCTTTTTTAAGGATTTTGATTATAATAAGTTTAAGACTCGAAAGGAGACTAACGTGAGTAATATTAATCTAAGACAACTTCCCGTCATTGATCGTTTCAATGATAAAAATATCAAAATATTTGCTTTAGGCGGATTAGATGAAATCGGCAAAAACATGTATGTTGTGGAGTGTGATCAAGAACTAATGATCATTGATTCCGGAATCATGTTTCCAGGAGACAACTTTGGCGTTGATTACATTATTCCTGATTATACTTATTTAATCGATAACGCTGAAAAAATCATCGGCCTATTTATCACTCATGGTCACGAAGATCATATTGGCGGAATTCCTTACTTGTTAAAAAAAGTAAATATTCCTAAAATCTATGCCGCCGGGATTGCGGCGGGTTTAATTCGTAATAAACTTTCTGAATTCAATAATATGCATGCGGAAATTGAAGAGTATACGAACGACTCCGTTTATCGTTTCAAAAACTTTGAGGTGTCTTTTTTTCGCACCAACCATAGTATTCCGGATTCATCGGGTATTGCCATCAAAACTTCGCTTGGATATATTCTGCATACGGGCGATTTTAAATTCGATTTTACGCCTCTTTCCGGACATACGGATTATGCGAAATTAACAAAGTATGCCACGGATGGGGTTCTTTGCTTATTGTCGGATTCCACAAACGCCCAGGTCACAAAATTCGCCACTTCGGAAAAGAAAATCGGCGATAGTATCAAGACCATTTTTAATCAAATTAAGGGGCGCATCATTATCTCAACTTTTGCTTCCAATGTTCATCGTGTGCAACAAATCGTTGAAGCCAGCGTCCAACAAAACCGTAAAGTAATTGTTTTTGGCCGAAGCATGGAAAAAGTTGTTAACTTTAGCCAAAAATTGAAATATATCAATGCGCCCGCCGGAACATTTATTACGGCCAAAGAATTTCCTCATTTGCCACCGGAAAAAATCACCATCTTAAGTACCGGTTCCCAAGGCGAGCCCCTGGCGGCACTATCAAGAATCGCCGACGGTTCACACAAACAGATCAAAATAATCCCCGGTGATACAATTGTTTTCTCCTCATCGCCAATTCCCGGGAATCAAGAGCATATTAACCGCACGATTAATAAACTGTATAAAGCCGGCGCCAACGTGATTATTAATAGTCCTCTAACGGACACTCATACTTCCGGACACGCCAGCGAAACGGAATTAAAAATCATGTTATCGCTAACTAAACCAGAACATTTTATGCCGATTCATGGTGAATACGCGATGTTAAAAAAACATGCTCAACTAGCAATTGATACGGGCGTCAACCCTAAAAAAATCCATATTCTTGACAACGGAGAAGTTTTAACTTTTGCACCCAATAAAACTTTCAGCCACTACACCGTGAAAGCCGGAGCTATTTATATTGACTCAAACAGCCAAGACATTGATAGTTCGATTGTTCGCGAACGGAAACTGATGTCCGATGATGGAATGCTTGCCATCGTTTTCTCAACCTCTCATAACAAACTAGTACGTAATCCGAACATTGTCAGTCGTGGCTTTATTTATGTAAAAGATTCTGAAGTTTTAGTTGCTGACATTGAAAAGAAGGCAAAAGAATTATACGATAACTACTTTACCGATAACAAAAAATTTATTACAAATCAATTTAACAACTATATTACTTTAGCTCTTGCTGATTTTATTTATGAAAAAACCGAAAGAAAACCAATGATTGTCCCAATCATAATGAACGTTTAATGCTTTTTCTGGTTTACTTATTTCTTATTGGGGTGATTCAATGTTAAAATGTCCGAATTGTGAAAAAGAATTAACCAAAAACAAGCAGGCTTTTGTTTGTTCTAACCATCACCTTTTTGATGTTTCGCGGTCTGGTTATGTCAACTTGCTTTTGGCCAATGAAACGAAAAGACAAACCGGCGACAACCAAGAGATGATCACCGCTCGTGTCAAATTTATGCAAGCCGGCTACTATCACAAATTAGAAAAATTGTTAACTGGGGTTTTAGCATCACTAATCAATCAAGATAACAGCAAAATTGTTGATTGTGGTTGCGGACCCGGTTTTTTCACAAATTCTTTTAAAAAAACTTTTCCCAAATGTGATGTGTTTGGTGTCGATATCGCCAAAAAAGCCATCGAAACAGCTTCTAAGACTTACAAAAACATTCAGTTTATTGTCGGCAACAGTTTGCATTTACCATTTATGGAAAATAGTGTTGATGTTTTAGTAAATGTCTTTGCTCCTCATTTTGAAGATGAATTTAAGCGCATCTTAAAGCCTAACGGGTGGCTTGTGAAAGTCGTCCCGAACACTAATCATTTAAGGCAATTAAAAGAACTGCTTTATGAGACCCCTCTTTTTTATGAACCTAAAAAATTAGAACAACCTTATTGGCGAGTAATCGGAGAAGTACCCCAAACATATGATGAAATGATAACAAAAGAGCATTTAGAGAATCTTTTGAAAATGACACCATATTACTACACAACCCCCTCGAAGGGTTTAGAAAAAATTAATGAAGTTGATACCATGAAAATAACAATGGATTTTTTGATATATATTGTAAAAAGGGATGATTAGTCCCTTTTTGTTTTAACTTCTTTGTCAATAATTTTGGTAAACAAATGATAAATGTTACGAGCCATTAAGGCATCTTCCATCGCATCATGTTGTTGTTGCTCTACGACTTCCTTGCTCATTTCTTGATATGTGGAAAAAAGTCCTAAGTCGGTATTCGTATTATAATAATTCTTGATTACTTGCATTAAATTGATGTATCGTGAACGTACTTCAAGGGGTTTTAAGTGATTTAAACGAAAGGACTGTTCCATTGTCAGAATATCATTTTTTCCCCAAGCAATAACTTTGGGATCATAATCTTTAATGAGTTTTTCCAACAATTGGTAAAACTCGATATAAGATTTTGCTTCTTCAAATTGTTCATTGGTTTTGGAAAGAAACTTTAAAGTACGATTGTTAATCGCAAATTTTCTTAAAGGCTTTACCAGCGAACCCTCTTGAAAAACAATATTGTTGTTTTCGTCTTCCACAACGACTCCATATTGCAGTATTTCGGGAATATGCATCATCGTTTGATAATAAGAGGGTAATGAAAACTCCAAATCCAAGAACAACTTGTTTTTGGTGTTGCCAATCAATTGTTTTAGCCCTTGGCGAATAACATCAATATTAAAATATGTTTCTTTGTGGGTTCTTGTTCCTTTGATTATTTTTCGAAAGTAGCCAACTTCATAGCATAGTTGGTTTCCATATTTTTTCTTAGTTGCATCAGCAACAATAAACACATAGGGATTTCGATAAAAATAAGTTCCATAATCTTTTAATTGCCGTCTTGTCATGTGAAAAAAGCAAATTCGGTCCGAACATTGTAATTTTATGATGCGATCTTTCGCGTTGGTAGTGATGACTTTTCCGTATAATTCCATATTAATCTTCCTTATTTATTCAAAACGGCAAGTACCGCTTCCAATTGTTCTTCGTTTAATTTAATATTTTTAAGTTCTTCTCGAATACTATCTTGACTGGCTTTTTTAATAATATCGATTATTTGCTTTTTTCGAACTTTTCCGATTCCTTTTATGCCATCAAGCTTAGAAGCTAAATTGTTCTTGCTGGCTAATAGATGATGAAAAGTAAGGGCATATCGATGGACTTCATCTTGAAGGTTCTCTAAAAAGAAAAACAAATGACTTTTTTTATCGATATAAATTTCTTCATTGTTGAAAAACAAATACGCAGTTTTATGCTTATCATCTTTTCCTAATCCTAAAACAGGAAGAGAAACCTTGGCATCTTCTAAAGCTTTTAAAGCGCTTGTGACTTGGGGTTTGCCACCATCAACAATGATGAGTGACGGCAAATCGTTTTTCGTTTCTTGTTGCTTATAACGACGAGAAATAACCTCATACATTGTTTGATAGTCATTCGCTCCCACAACCGTTTTAACTTTAAATTTGCGATATTTTTTGCGGCTAGGCAATCCGTCTTCATAAACCACCATCGCACTTACGCTCGCTGTTCCTTGATTGTTAGAATTGTCAAACGCTTCAATTCGTTTTGGCAAAGCAATTTTTAATAGCTTTCCCAATTCAACAACGGCACCCAGTGTTTTTTCATATTGTTTTTGCTCTTGGCGTATTAATTCATCCAACCGTTCCAAAGCATTTTCTTGCACGAGCAAAACATATTGTTTTTTTTGCCCGATTTTCGGAACAACAATCCGATTTTTTATCGGTTCGGACAAAGATGAATAATCAACGCTTGGAATTAATATTTCTTTAGGAATAGGAAAATTTCTTTCTAAATAGAATTGGCCAATAAAATCCACAAACATTTCTTCGGAAGAACCCATTACTTCAAATAAAAAGCCATTTCGAGCAATTGTTTTATGACCGCGAATATGAAAAACTTGGATACTTAAATAATTATCTGAAACGACGTAGGAAAAAACATCCGTATCCGCAACATCTAATTCCATCTTTTGTTTTTCCGTAACTGCATTAAAATCAGCAATCAGTTGTCGATATTCAATCGCTTTTTCAAAGTTTAGATTTTCGGAAGCATCGTTCATTTGCTTTTCTAATTGTTTTAATTGTTCTTTAACGTTTCCTTTTAACAGTGAGTGAATTTTTCCGATAATATCTTGATATTGTTCGGGTTTTATTTCATTTATGCAAGGAGCGAGGCACTGGCCGATATGGTAATATAAACATTCTTTTTTAGGTACTTTCGGGCACTTTCTTAAAGGATAAATCCTATTCAACAAATCAACAACTTCTTTGGCCGCCGTCGCATTCGGATAGGGGCCATAGAATTTCCCTTTTCGGTGCATTTCCCTTGTATATGTTATTTTGGGATCTTTTTCTTCCGTGATTAAAATATAGGGGTATTGACGATCATCCGTCAAAGATATGTTATATTTGGGATTGTGTTTTTTGATTAGGTTTATTTCCAATATAAAAGCTTCGGTTTCGGTGGAAGTAACAATATATTCAAAATCCGCAATATTGGCAACTAATTGGGTTGTTTTGGCATCGTGGCTGCCAACAAAATAGGACCTAACACGATTAAACAAATTCTTGGCTTTCCCAACATAAATAATTTCATGGTTTTGGTTGAACATTTGGTAACAACCGGGTTTTTGGGGAAGCTGTTTTAGTTTATCTTTTAGGTCCATTTTTCACCTCTAAATAAAAGGCATTATAATTTTAAATTGTTTAAAATATCGTCAATTTTTTTACCATAAGCTAAGGAATCATCATACTTAAAGCGCAAGTCCGGTGTTTTTCTTACTTCCAACACTTTGCTTAGCATCGAACGAAAATACCCTTTGGCTTCTAAAAGCGCGGCCGTTGTTGCTTGCTTTTGTTCATCATTTCCCAGCACGGAATAGAAAACCGTAGCAATTGACAAATCGTTTGTTAGAGCCACCTTGGTAATGGTAACTAACTTTAATAACTCATTTTTAACATCGGACAAGAATAGCATGCTTAATTCTCGTTCAATTGTTTTTTCTAAACGTTCTAATTTGTATGGCATCTTCTTACCCCGCAATTACTTCTTCCATCGTATACGCCTCAATGACATCGCCTTCTTTGATATCGTTAAAGTTTTCGATGGTAATTCCACATTCATAACCGGCTTTGACTTCTTTCATGTCATCCTTAAATCGTTTTAAAGAAGAAATTTTCCCTTCGTAAACAACGATTGAATCACGAATTAAGCGAACACTTGCGGAGCGATTGATTAAGCCATCCGTAACATAACACCCGGCAATTGTGCCAATTTTTGAAGCCTTGAAAATACTGCGAACATCGGCTTGCCCGAGTACTTTTTCCGCGAAAACCGGTTCAAGCATACCCTTCATAGCGGCTTCAATATCTTCTAACACTTTATAAATGATGTTATATAAACGAATCTCAATGTTTTTTTCTTTCGCAAACTCAACAATTTTCGAACTTGGACGAATATTAAAAGCGATAATAATGGATGAAGAAGCAATGGCTAAGCTGACGTCTGTTTCGGTTACTGCGCCAACACTGCCACGAACAACTTTAATATTCACTCCTTCGACCGTTAATTTTTCAAGCGATCCTTTAATAACTTCCACGGAACCTTGAACATCGGCTTTTAAGATGATATTTAACTCTTTAATTGGGTTATTGGCATCATCAAATAAATTAGCTAATGAAACTGGTTTTCCAACTCCCATTTCTTGGTTGAAGGAACGAACAGAGCGTTCTTCAGAAACGAGTCTAGCAACTTTTTCATCGTCAAAAACCATAAAGTGATCGCCAGCTAGAGGAACATCCACCAAACCGGTAATCTCAACCGGTTTTGATGGCCCGGCTTGCTTAAGAAGCGTCTTGGTTTCGTCTTGCATGGCTCTGATTTTCCCGAAAGTGTTGCCAATAACAATTGGATCGCCAATTTTAATGGTGCCGTTTTTCACAAGTAAAGTGGCAACGGGTCCGCGGCCTTTATCGAGTTTGGCTTCAACAACTAAACCTACTCCTAAACGATTAGGATTAGCGCGGTAGTTTTCAAGCTCCGCCGTTAATAAAATCATCTCTAATAGTTCTTCAACCCCTTTGCCTGTTAAAGCTGAAAGCTGAACATAGATGGTTTTTCCACCCCATTCTTCCGGAACAAGGTCGTAATTACTTAGCTCTTGTTTTACTCGATCGGGGTTAGCGGTTGGTTTATCCATTTTATTAATCGCCACAATAATCGGAACTTTAGCGGCTTGGGCGTGGTCAATTGCTTCTTTGGTTTGAGGCATGACGCCGTCGTCTGCCGCAACAACTAAAACAACAATATCCGTTACATTGGCGCCACGAGCTCGCATTTCTGTAAAAGCGGCATGACCCGGAGTATCAATAAAAGTAATTAACTTGCCATTTTTCTTAACTTGGTATGCTCCAATGTGTTGAGTAATCCCGCCAGCTTCTCCCGACACCACCTTGGTATGACGAATCGTGTCTAAAAGGGTTGTCTTGCCGTGATCAACATGACCCATAATCGTAACAATTGGGGGACGAGGTTTTAATAATTTATCTTCGTCTTCAATAACTATTTCTTCAAATTTAGTAATATCTTCAAGAACTTTATCTTTGACTGTGAAAGAATATTCATCGGCAATGATTTCTACAACATCCTTTTCAACGGTTGCCGTCGCACTCATCATATAACCAAGCGTTACTAGTTTACGAACAATTTCACCCATTGGAACATTTAAGCCATCGGCTAATTGCGCAACCGTCATTCCCGGTGTAAACACCAAAACATGGGCTTTGGCTTTATCATTGCCGGTGATGTTCGTTTGGCGTGTCCCTCGATTGCTTGTTCGTCCTTTTTTCACATTTTTAATGCGTGTGTAAACTTTTGATTCCGTCTCATAATCATTGTATTTATCATCATAAACACGGGTTAGTTCTAATTCTTCGCCTTTTTGTTGAACTAAAGTCTCTTTCACTGGTTTTGGTTTTTCTTCAACTTTAGGCTTCGATTCCGGTTTAGCCTGTGGCTTTACTTCCGGTTTCACAACCGGCTTCGATTCCGGTTGAGTTTGTTTCTCCGCAACCGGTTTTTCTTCACTAACTAAAGGGGCAACTTTTTCAACAGCTGGCTTTGGCTTCTGTACAACTGTTATTGGTTCGGTCTTCTCAACTTTAATCGGTTCAACTTTTTCAACCGGTTTTTCTTCGACTCTTGGTGCTTCTTTTTTAACCTTAATCGGCTTTATTTCCACATTATAACGTTTGCTTAATTTTTTAATGACTGTCGGTTCAATATTGGTCTCGAGATCAGCAACAATTCCAATATTATCTAACAATCCAAACAACTCTTTATCGGTAACGTTTTTACCAAGAGCTGTCAGAATTTCTAAAATCTCTTTAACCTTCATTTATTTAACCTCCATAAATATTTTTTCAGCAATATCTTTAAAACCATCATCGGTAATGGTCACAATTTTACATAAGTTTTTCCCAAGCGCATGAGCTAGCTCGTCGCTATTTAACTTTAAATTAAGGGGGATTTTGTGGAAAAAGCATTTTTTATCAAATCGATCAATTGTTTTCAATGATGAATCGTTGGCAACAAAGACCATTTTGGCTTTTTTTGTTTTAATGGCTCTTAAAACTTCTTTTTCACTAGTAATGATTTTATTGGCACGATAAGCCAACCCTAACAAGTTCATTAGTTTTATTTGATAATCTTGCAAATTAATCACCTAGAATCTTTAATAATTGCTCATAAATTTCATTTGGAACATTGGTTTCGAGATGACGATCCAGGGTTTTCTTTTTCATGGCTAAAAGGATGACATCTTTATTCTTCGATAAATAAGCACCGCGACCGCGAACTTTTCCTGTCAAATCCACAACAGTTATATTATCAGCGGTGTGGACAACTCGAAACATTTCTCCTTTAGGGTGTTGTTCATTAGTAACAACACATTTGCGCATCGGAATCTTTTTAATTTTCATCGCAACCTACTTTCTGGTAACGTTATATTTAAACTCAATTCCTTCGTTAGTGGCATCGGTTAAATTTTTAATATCAATTCTCCAACCGATTGCATAAGCCGCCAAACGAGCATTTTGACCGCTTTTTCCAATGGCCAACGAGTATTGGTCATCTTTTACAATTACTACGGCTTGCTTGGTTTTTTCATCGGCATTGACCGCCAACGCCTTTGCCGGTAAAAGCGCCTCTGCAATTAAATCGACCGGGTTGTCCCGCCATGTGAAAATTTCTATTTTTTCATTGTTTAATATTTCATTAATTTGACGAATTCGTAAGCCACCTTGTCCAACGCAAGCTCCTTTAGCATCTAGATTGTTCTTTAAAGATAAAACGCCAATTTTTGTTTTTTCGCCCGGTTCGCGAGCTATTCCCATTATTTCGATTGACCCATCAGCTATTTCAGGAATCATCATTTCGAATAAACGTTTGACAATCTCACGGTTGGCCCTCGTTAAAAAGACTTTTGGTCCTTTTGTTGTCTTTTCGACCTTGGTAATGTAGACTTTCTTTTCATCACCAATGTTGAACTTTTCCCCATTCAACCCTTCTTTATCGGGCATATTGGCTTGAACGTTTTTACCAATGCTAAACGTAACAAAATTATTACTGTAATCTAAAACCGTCGCTGTGATAACTTCACCAACGCGTTCTTGGAAAAAAGCAAAAGCTTCTTCGCGTTCTAATTCTTTGAGCCCGCTTAATAAGCTTTGGCGAAAGACCGAAGCGGCTTTTCTTCCAAAAGCGGTAATATTGATTTCCGTTTTAAATTCCGTTCCCACTTTCGTTTTGGGCTTGATGTTTTGGGCTTCTTCAAGCGTAATTTGTCCGCGCGGCCCTTCAGGATCTACTTCTTCCACAACATATTTATATTCAAAAACACGGATTTTTTTCTTCTCAAAATCCCATTCCGTTTTTATATCACCGGTATATCCACTGTTACGGCTTGACACAGAAATGGCAATATCCACCTTTTCTTTCACATCCTCAACATTGAAACCTCTTTCAAAGGCAATAGCTTCAAGTGATTCAAAAAATTTTTGACTTATCATGTTTCCTCCAAAGATTTTGTCCACTGGACATTTTACTTCTTAAAATGTGCATAACATTATTTAAAGGAGTGAGACAACTCACTCCTTAGTTTACTACATCTACATAGTATTATATCATAAAACTTCTTTTTTTGTCAATTGTTAAGTTTTTCCTCTTTAAGCTGTTTTGGCCGGAAGAGTCGAAATTAAAACAACCGTCGCGTCATATCCACTGTTATTGGTAATGCGAACTGTGT
>JBFXGS010000018.1:0-17355 GCA_050177775.1 Bacilli bacterium
CCATGATGTATCCATCATTAATCAGTACCAAATCAATGTTATTCGCAACCATCATAAGAAAGAAGATTTTATTGCCTTTGCTTCGTTAACTTCTAGAGACAATGCCAGAAGTTTAATGCAATGGGATAATAAACCTTATGGGGGGTTTTCCTTGGTCAAACCTTGGAATATCATTGGTGATTACCGGAAAATAAATGTGAAAAGCCAAATCAATAATCCGAGATCTATCTTCGCTTATTATCAAAACATTATCAAAATAAGGCTTAATCCTTTATATAAAGATATTTTCGTATATGGTACCTATGATCTAATTTTAAATGATCATCCCCAAGTTTATGCCTATTTACGAAGATGGGAAAAAGATACCATCTTGGTTTTAGCAAACATGAAATCCCAAAAGGTTCTTTTGCCAAAGCTTGATTATCAAATCAAGTCCATCATTCTATCAAATTATCAACGTGAATTTTTTAGTCAAGAACTTTTGCCTTTTGAAGCAATTGTTTTACAAATAGAGGAGGAATAATTTCATGCGTGGAAGTGGCATTTTACTTCACATTTCTTCATTGCCTAATCCCTATGGCATTGGAACTTTTGGAAAAGAAGCCTATGCTTTTGTTGATTTTTTAAAAAAAGCCGGGCAAAAATATTGGCAAGTTTTACCGCTTGGTCCAACCTCATACGGTGATTCACCTTATCAAACTTTTTCCGCTTTCGCCGGAAATCCTTACTTTATCGATTTAGATAAGTTGTATGAAGAGCGTTTGTTAAAGAAAAGCGAATATCAAATCTTAAAAAGCTTTGACCAAACAGCTGTTGATTTTTCCTTTCAATATCAAACCCGCTTTCCGATTTTAAAAATTGCCTTTATCCGCTTTTGGAAAAATGGTGATTTTCTGGTTTTCAATCAATTTGTTTCCGGCAATGAACTTTGGCTTGATGACTATGCTTTGTTTATGGCCATTAAAGACCATATGCCGGAAGGAAACTGGAGTGGTTGGGATCATGATTTGAAAACGCGGGAGCCGTCAGCGTTAAATAAATTTAAAAACGACCATAACTTAGACATTCAATTTTGGAAGTTTTTACAATTTAAGTTTTTTGAACAATGGCGCGCCTTAAAAAAATATGCCAATGAAAATGGGATAAAAATAATTGGCGATATGCCGATTTATGTGGCTTATGATTCCAGCGATGTTTGGGCAAATCCCCAATATTGGCAGCTTGACCTCGATTTAAATCCGGTCAGTGTGGCGGGAGTACCACCCGACTATTTCGCAATCACTGGCCAGTTATGGGGAAATCCCTTATACAATTATGATTTAATGGAAAAAGAAGGATATAAATGGTGGATTGATCGCATCCAAGATAGTTTAAAACTGTTTGATGTAGTTCGCATCGATCATTTTCGAGGATTTGAAGCCTATTACTCCGTTCCTTTTACCGATAAAACCGCGGAAAATGGGAAATGGGTTAAAGGTCCGGGGATGAGACTTTTCTCAGCCGTAAAAAAAGCTCTCGGCGAAGTTCATATTATTGCGGAAGACTTGGGATTTTTAACGGAAGAAGTCTATCAATTGCTCCATGACTGCGGTTATCCCGGCATGAAAATCTTTCAATTTGGCTTTGATGCCCATGGTGATAGTGAATATTCTCCTCATAATTATAGTAAAAAAGCGATTGTTTACACGGGGACGCACGATAATTTACCGATTGAAGCGTGGATTGATAGCTTAAAACCCGAAGATTATCAATACTTTATGGATTATTTACACATTAAAAAGCGCTCTGAAGCTGGTTTTGCTTCCATCTTAGAATGCTTAAAATCAGTGTGCGATATCGCCATTATCCCAATGCAGGATTATTTAGGACTTAAAGAAGAAGCCCGATTTAACCGTCCGTCCTTCCTGGGTGGTAATTGGATATGGCGCGTTCAAAAAGCGGCTACAAGCGAAAAATTAGCCAAAAAAATCAATTATTGGGTTAAAGTATACCGTCGCTAGAAATGCTTTCCCCAAAAGGAGTTAAAATGAATAAAATTGAATTAAGAGACATCGTTGAAGATAATTTGTCGAAGATGTACGGTGTCACCCTCGCTGATGCTAATATTGAGCAATTGTACAAAGCTTCCGCGGTTTCGGTAAATGACATTCTTCGTAAAAAAAGAAAAGTTTACAACAATATTGTGAAAGAGAACAAAGGCAAACGTGTTTATTATTTGTGCATGGAATTCCTCATGGGACGATCATTCAAAAATAATATCTACAATTTAGGATTAGTTAATGAATTTAGCAGTATTTTAGAAGCTGTTGGTTATACTTTAGATGATTTATATGAATATGAGCCCGATGCTGGTTTAGGTAACGGCGGGTTAGGTCGATTAGGAGCTTGCTTTTTAGATGCTTTAGCATCCCAGGCTTATCCGGCCATGGGCTTTTCGATTCGTTATGAATATGGTTTGTTTAAACAAAAAATCGTTAATGGTTGGCAAACCGAATTACCGGATGTTTGGCTTCCGGGGGGAGAAGTATGGCTAACTCTAAGAGGCGATAAAGTTTATCAAGTCAAATTTAATGGTGAAGTTATCGAAAAACATGTTGGTGATAAAATCATCTATGATTACCAAAATTATAAAGCTATTGAAGCGGTCCCATATGATATGATGGTTTCCGGAGCAAACAGTGAAGCCATTAGTGTTTTAAGGCTATGGAGGAGCCGCAACATTCAAGATTTTAATCTTAAATTATTTTCTCAAGGCGATTACATGCAAGCCATGAAAGAGTATAATGAAGCGGATTTGATTTCCAAAGTGTTATATCCATCCGATGATCATTATGAAGGAAAAGCCTTAAGAGTTAAACAACAATATTTCCTGGTTAGTGCTTCCATGCAAAACATTATTGCGGATCATCTCCGCTATTACGGAGATATTCATAGTTTGCCAGAATATGTTGCCATTCATATTAATGATACGCATCCCGCATTATGCATTCCGGAATTAATGCGCATCTTAATTGATGAATATGATTTAAGTTTTGAGGAAAGTTGGGACATTGTTCAAGAAACCATTAGTTACACCAATCATACGGTTATGGCCGAAGCTTTAGAAAAATGGTCGGAAGAATTAATCCAAAAATTGTTGCCAAGAATTTATATTTTATTGAAGCAAATCAATGATTATTTTCTTAAAAAATGTTATGACTTACAATTACCAGAATCAGTTATTGCTAATTTAGCCATTATTTACCATGGCCAAATTCGCATGGCTAATTTGTCGGTTGTGGCATCACACAAAGTCAACGGAGTTTCCAAACTTCATAGTGACATCATTAAAAATGATGTTTTCAAAGGTTTTGCCAATATTTGGCCGGATAAATTTACGAATGTAACCAATGGCATCGCTTATCGTCGTTGGTTGTTTCAAGCCAATCCTCGTCTTGTGGAACTTTTAGACAAGAGAATCGGAAAAGATTATTTAAAAGATGCCAATAAATTAACGAAATTGATGGCTTTTTTGGAAGATGATGATACTTTAAAACAACTTGAGTTAATTAAACATTACAATAAAGTAGAATTTTCCAAATATTTGTTTAAACAAACAGGCATTGCCATCAATCCCAAATCGCGTTTCGATGTTCATATCAAAAGACTTCATGAATATAAACGACAATTGCTTAATGTTTTAAAAATTGTGGCTTTACTTGTGGAACTTGAAGAAAATCCGAATGCCGATGTGACGGCCCAAACTTATATTTTTGGTGCCAAAGCCGCTCCGGGATATTTTGTTGCGAAAGAAATCATTGAGTTAATCTGTGCGATTGCTTCCGACATTAATAAAAACCAATTGATTCGGGAAAAATTAAATGTTGTTTTTATTGAAAACTATAATGTAACGATGGCAGAACATATTATCCCCGCTAGTGATGTCAGTGAACAAATATCTTTAGCCGGAAAAGAAGCTAGTGGCACGGGCAATATGAAATTTATGATAAATGGAGCTTTAACCTTCGGTACATTTGATGGCGCTAATGTAGAGATAACGGAAGCTGTCGGCAAAGAGAATATTTTCTTATTTGGACTAAGTGCCGAAGAAGTCGGAGAATTGTGGAAAAAAGGATACAATCCTAATTCCTATTATGAAAGTAATCCATTAATCAAAAAAGTGATTGATCGCATAAATCGTGGTTTTAATGGCAAGAGCTTTGATAATATTACTCGTTATTTATTAAGTAATTATCCTGTGTCCGACCCTTACATGTGCTTGGCAGATTTTGATTCTTATCTAAAAGAATATTATCATCTTGATCAAGTTTATAAAAACAAACGGCAATGGCACCAAATGGCCTTAATTAATATCGCCAATGCCGGTGTCTTTTCCGCTGATCGAAGCATTGAAGAATACTCACAGAAAATCTGGCATTTAAGGTCTTTCAAAAAATGAAAAACATCTTATTCAATCCTTTTTATATAAATTATAAATCACCCCAAGGGGCCATAAAAAATAGTGATAATGTTCTTATCACTATTTATATCGTAGAAGCATATCAACTATACCATTTGGATTTGATTGTAAAAGATGATACAAATCAAGAAATAAAAAGATTGAAAATGGATAAAATAGGTGTCGAAAATAACTATTCTATTTATCATGGGACTTTTACAATATCCCAGATTGGTTTATATTGGTACTATTTTCAATTTTCCGATACTTATGGAACACATTATATTGGCTCAAATCGCGATTTAGATGGTGTTCTAACCGATTATTATCCGACGTCTTGGCAATTGTTAGTTTATCAAGATTTCATCGGTCAACTGAATTGGTTTAAAGGAAAACTGATGTACCAAATTATGGTCGATCGTTTTTATAAACATGGAGAAACAACCCCCAAGCCGAATGTGGTAATGCATGAAAACTGGGGTGATATTCCGCTTTTTAAACCCGTCAATGGGAATATTATCAATAATGATTTTTTTGGCGGAAATTTACAAGGAATAATTGCGAAACTGGATTATCTTGAAGAACTGAGTGTCGGAATAATTTATTTGAATCCCATCTTTGAAGCACCTTCAAACCATAAATATGATACAAGTGATTATCGTAAAATCGATTCCATGTTTGGGTCTTTAGAAGATTTTCAATTATTATGTAAAAAAGCTATGGAAAAAGGGATTGCCATTATTTTTGATGGTGTTTATAATCATACCGGTGATGACAGTGTCTATTTTAATAAGTATGGTCGTTATCCTGAACTGGGCGCTTTCCAATCTCGCTTTTCCAAATATTACGCTTGGTATAAATTTACTGATTGGCCAAATCAATATTCTTGTTGGTGGGATTTTAAAACGCTTCCCGCGGTCAATCAAGAAAATATCAATTATCGACAGTTTATTACGGGGAAATATGGAGTAATTGACAAATGGTTGACCGAAGGAGCAAGCGGAGTTCGGCTTGATGTCGTCGATGAATTAACGAATCCTTTTTTAGAAGAAATATATCAATCGGCAAAAACCAACAATCCGGAAAACATTGTCATTGGCGAAGTTTGGGAAGATGCTTCCACAAAATTGGCTTACAATCATCGTCGCCAATATCTTTGGGGAAAACAAATGGATTCAGTTATGAATTATCCATTAAAAAATGCTATTTTTGATTTTTTAAATCATGATAATCTGACGGGATTAGTCATGCAAATACGCCATTTGTTAAACAATTATCCAAAGCATGTTATCGACTGCCTCATGAATCATTTGGGAACTCATGACACCATTCGTTTACTGACGAACTTTGCTTCGGTAAATGGCGAACAACTGACCAAAGAAGAACAAGCTCTTTACCAAATGAGTGCTAATGATTTTACCAATGCGATTACTAAGTTAAAATTAGCGACAGCCATGCAATATACGCTTCCAGGAGTTCCATCACTCTATTATGGAGATGAAACAGGAATGGAAGGCTTTCGTGACCCTTTCTCTCGCAAAACGATCAATTGGGATAACATCAACCAAGATATTTTGCTTTGGTATAAAAAGCTAGGAAAGATTAGAAAAGATCCTGTTTATATTGATGGAATTTATCAAGAAGAATCAACCGGAAACAATGTTTTTGCTTTCTCAAGATCCAAAAACAATGAAAAAATAATGACAATTATCAATAATAATCAGCATGAGATAAATTACCATTTGGGAGAAGGTTTTGATTTGATTGATGAAGTAGTGGTTTCCAAGAAAGTCTTTATGGGACCTAAATCCGCAAAAATAATCAAAATGAAATAAAAACGAGTCAAGTAATAACTTGACCCGATTTTTTATTTGATAAATGTTCCTCTTTGCAAATCATCATAGGCTTTATTTAACTCTTCATTGGTGTTCATCACAATCGGTCCTCCCCAAGCAATGGGTTCTTTAAGTGCAGGTGCTTGAAAGAAGAGAAAACGGGATGGTTGATTATCTAAAGCACGGATGGAAATGGTATCGCCTTCATCAAACAGTAAAGCGGTCTTCTCACGATATGTCTTATGATCAATGATAACATCGCCAAGTAAAGAAAATATAAAAGTTGTTTCTTTCGATTTGGTGTTAAGATTAAGAATTTGGTTTTTGTTTAATGAAAAATCAATGATTGTTGCTTGAAGATGATGGGGCGTTACTCCTTGATGATCTTGCCAATTTCCACTAATAATACGGACGGTTCCAAATTCCGTTTCGACTTTGGTTATCATATCTTTTTGTATATCAAAATATTTGGGAACGGTCATTTTCTCTTTTTGAGAAAGATTTAGCCATAATTGGATACCTAATAGGCGGTTTTGGGGTTTTGGCATTTCTTGATGTAAAATACCGGAACCGGCTGTCATCCACTGGGCACTTCCCGAAGTAATTGATCCATTATTTTCCAAACTGTCCTGATGGACAATTTCACCTTCCAACAGATAAGTAATCGTTTCAATTCCTCGATGAGGATGCATCGGAAATCCCGCCAAATAGTCCTTGGGATTTATGCTGTCAAAGGCATCAAGCATTAAGAAAGGGTCAAACAGTTTGGTTGTCCTTAAACTCAAGACTCTTGTTAACTTAACGCCTGCCCCATCTTGAGTGTTATAGCCTTCAGAAATAAATTTTACTTTTCGTTGCATTTTCTTACCTCATCTTATTATACATTGGTTAGAAAATCTTTGCTATCATTCATTATGAAAGTTACTATTTAAAAATATGCCAAGTTTTTGTATAATAAAGATAACTAAGAGAGGTAAAAGTCAATAATGATAAACGAAGAAGAAAAAAACAGCGCCAGCTGGCGTTGGGAACAGAAAGTTATTATCAATTCAAGAACCATTTATGATTGCGATATCGATCGGAAAGCGATTTTTAATGGAAATGGCGAGATTCATTATTCACAAGAATTTGTGAAAAAAGATTGGGGAACGACTAGTTTGATGCTTGAAGCATCAACCGATATTCAAGATGTCAGACCTCGACCATCATGTAGCTTTTCAGTTGCTTTCGACCATGAAAACTGGTCTTCCTTTAACCGCTTGTCGGTATGGGTTTATCCCAAAGCCCAAGGTTTTGTTAATTTTTACTTTCATGCCTCGATTACCAATCAGGCGAACCAAAGTGTTGTTCATGCTCCCAGTTTGATACCTAACGAGTGGAACCATGTTTTCTTTGAATTTACGGATTTTAGCCGTGAAGATGTGGTTAAAATTAGCATGGGACCTTTATTAATGGGCTGTCCACCGGAAGCCGAACCAATTGCTTCCTTCTTTTTCAGCAATATTGTCTTAGAAGAAGTCAAGCCTGATTATGATTTTGGATGGAATTTAGAAGATCGGATTGCTTATTGTCATAGCGGATATTTTCTTACCGCTGAAAAAAAAGCGATTGTGGAAATGAAAAACCCCATCTTATTTGAAATCATCAATGAATCAAAAGAAGTGGTATTAACGAAATTATCGACAACCATCGAAAACGAATATGGCCTGTTTCAAGAATTAGATTTTACAAATATCACTTCATCCGGATATTATCAAATCAAAATGGCGAATCAAACAACGCCGTTCTTTGAAATATCTTCTTTTCCTTACCGTAATGCTGTCTTAAAAAGTGTGGAGTTTTTAAAAAGTTTACGGTGTGGATGTGAAGTCCAAGGCGTCCATGGCCCTTGCCATATCACCCACCACACGATTCATCCCCTCGATCAACGTTTGGTAAGTGACAATGGCGGATGGCATGATGCTGGAGATGTTTCGCAATTTGAAATATGTACTGCGGAGATTGTTCATTCCCTGATTGATTGTTATGAAAAAATTAAAAGTATTGATGAAGACCTGGCGATAAGGCTTCTTGATGAAGCAAAGTGGGGCGCCCATTGGCTTTTAAAAACGCATTTTGGAGACGGGTACCGAGCTTTAGCGGTCTTGTATTCGGTGTGGACAAGCAATCAAATAAAATCGGCGGATTTACTTAAATTAGAAACTCCGACAACCATCAAAAACATTGCCGAAAACGGGCCGTTTGAAAATTTTTTGGCATCAGCTGCTTTATCCGCGTGTGCCAAGTCTTTTCAAAAGAAAGACGATATTTTCGCAAATTATTGTTTAAGGATTGCGAAAGCTGATTATTATTTTGGAATAGAGGGTTTTAAGAAGGGATTGTTTACAAGACGATGGGGAAAAGGACCAGTTGCGCAAGTTAGCGGCTCTTTAGTTCTCGCTGCCAGTCAATTATATGAGTTAACAAATGATGATCAATATTTAAATGATGCGGTTTACTATGCGAAAGAAGTCATTTCTTGTCAACAAAAGGAACTTTCGAATTGGAAAATGCCCTTAAGAGGGTTCTTTTATGAAGATCCCAATCACACTTACTACCTTACTTATGAACATCGCGGTCATGAACAATCACCAATAACGGGAATTGTAAAATTAATGAATGTTGCAAAATCCCATCCCGAATACAACAATTGGAAAGAAGCGCTTGAACTTTATCAAGAATTTATAATAAAAACTAAGGACATGATTTTACCTTTCCGTTTGCTTCCTGCTTCCCTGTATGAAAAAGAGAAGATGAATATTGATCGTTTGACTTTACCAAATCGTGATTTAATTCCAAATTATATTAAGCAGCTTCATGCGCAAATTGAAGAAGGCATCAAAGTTGATAATCAAGTTTTTTTAAGACGCTTTCCCATTGCTATTCAAAGACGCGGATTTCACGCTACTTTATTAAGTAAGACAAAAGCAGTAAGCAATATTTCTTCGGTTTTAAAAAATGAAACAATGAAACAAGTAGCAATTGATCAATTAGAATGGGTATTAGGAAAGAATCCTTTTTCCTCATCAACACAATATGGTGAAGGACATAATTATCATCCGCTTTATGTTGCTTTTTCACAACAATTAATCGGAGCATTACCTGTTGGTATCGAAACAAAAGGGATTTTTGATAAGCCTTATTGGCCGGTGGTCAATAATGCTGTTTACAAAGAAGTCTGGGGTCATACTACGGCGAAGTTTTTATGGGTTGTTGCCGATTTATTGTAATTTGACTTAATAATTCCCAAATTTAATTTTAAGAAATTTTCTTATTTTTGTGTTATAATAAACATGTATTTTTATTATTAAAAAGGAAGGTGTTCCGGTGGCTTATTCACTTCAATCAAATATATACAGCATTTTAGTCATGCTTGTCGTATTAGTTAGCCTTAATCGGCATAAGGAATCATACCATTCGGGAAACAAAATCTTAAAGGCAATTATTATTGTTGATATTCTTTTGATGATTCTTGATGCAAGCAATTATTTGCTGGATGGGCAACCAGGTATTCTTTTTTTTGCCCTCAATTATAGTTTCCAGATTATCAGTTTTACGATTGCTCCATCAATTGGGTTATTGTGGTTTTATTTTGTGAATGTTTTTATTCATAAAAAACCGATTCCATTAAAAAAGAAACATGTGTTATTTTTAATCCCGTTGTTTATCAATATGCTGTTTGCTATTTATAGCCTTTTTGAAAGTTCCATTTTTTATATTGACAACGATAACATTTATCATCGTGGTGATTTCTTTCTCGTCTATGTTTTCATCTCTTATTTTTATTTAGTTTTAAGTTTAATTGTAACCATTTCCAAGCGAAAACAAATCCACAAATCCAATTTTATTCCGATTCTCTTATTTAACATTCCTCCCATTATTGGGGGAGTATTACAAATTCTTTTCTTTGGATTGCTATTAACCTGGCAAATGATTGCTCTTTCGATTTTGATGGTGTTTTTATTCGTCCAATCCGAAAGTGTCATTACCGATTATTTGACGGGACTTTACAATAAGCGTGAATTTGAAAATTATTTGTTATCAATCAATAAAAACAAATTGCGGTTTCGAAAACTGGCCGGCATTATGTTTGACCTCGATAATTTTAAACTGATTAATGATAAATTTGGGCATTTAATGGGTGATTTTATTTTGCGTGAAATCGGAAATATTTTACGCCAAAGTTTTCGCAAAAATGATTTTTTAGCAAGAGTTGGTGGTGATGAATTTGTGGCCTTTTTTGAAATATCCAATAAAGAAGATATTCAAATTTTTGCGCAACGTTTACTTGCCAACATCGAAAAATTCAACGATGAAAACCAATTTCCTTTTTCAGTTTCGATAAGTTTAGGAATGGATACTTATGATATTAACAGTACTTTATCGATTCAAGGCTTCTTTTCCCACCTTGATGGGTTGCTTTATGATCAAAAAGGAAGAAAACAATTAATTCACCGACGAGCTGATTAAATAAAACATAAGTGAGGTATAAATATGCCACCGATTGCCCTCGATTTAATTAATAACATAACCTTATTACTGGCTTTAGCGTTAATGTATGATGTTACCAATTTTCGAAGCCATGAGAAAAATCTATTGAAGAAAACGATTCTCGGGGTGATTATTGGTGGTTTTTGTGTACTCATTATCATGAATACATATACCATTCAAACCGGTTTGATTTATGATACGAGAAGCGTTTTGATAAGTATCACCGGAGCTTTTTTCGGGCCCTACATCACCGGTATTGCGGGAACAATAGCTTTAACATACCGAATCATCCTTGGAGGTTCGGGCGTCTATGCGGGAAGCTTAACCATCATTTACTCGACCATTTTTGGAATTTCTTGGCGATACATTCGTAAAATATTACCACCAATGCATCCTTTTTTTGAATTTACCATTTTCGGGTTCCTTGTACATATTATAGTAGTTTTGTTTCAATTTTTGACTCCCAATCCCCTTGAGCAAATTGAAAAAATATGGTTTCCTTTTTTGATTATTTTTCCTCTGGCTTCCGGTGTTTTAGGAATTGCCATTAAACATCAAGAAAAAAGATTAGCTGCGGAAGAATTATTAATCAATCAAAAATTGCTTTTGCAATCATCAATTGACAGTCCGAAATCCATGGAAATTTATACAATCGATAATAATATGAATTATTTGACTTTCAATCGTTTTCATGCTTACTCGATGAAATTATATTATGGCATTGACATCAAAGAAGGAATGAATTTCCTAAGTTGTATCACTAATCCCATTTTTAAAGACCAAATCAAAAAAGAACTCGATTTGACTTTACAGGGAAACGAACATGTCGTTCAGTCGGAAATAATTTTATCCCCAGGTAAATACTATGAAACGCTCTACACACCTTTGTTTGATTTGAAAAAACAAATCAAGGGCGTGACGATATTTTCGACTGATGTAACGGAAAGGAAACAAAGTGAAGAAGCGATTACTTATTTATCCTACTACGATCCTTTAACTAGTTTAAAAAATCGCCGTTATTACCAAGAAGAACTAGAAAAATTAGAGAAAACTCCTGATTTGCCTTTTACATTTGTTCTGCTTGACATCAATGGTTTAAAAATCATGAATGATGCTTTTGGTCACCAAATGGGGGATGTCTTACTGAAAAAAGTTTCGGAGACTCTGAAAAAGATTATTAATCCTGATTTCCCGTTTATGAGAATCGGAGGCGATGAATTTGTTTTTATTGCTTACCATTTTACTGAAAAAGAAACTTTAAAATTAGTTGATCGATGCAAGGCCTTGTTAGAAAAAGAAACCATCAACGGCATGAATATTTCCGTATCCTTTGGGGTCGAGGAAAGAAAAAAAGATGCTTCCATCAACGAAATTGTAAAAAAAGCGGAAACTAAAATGTATCGAAATAAACTATTTGAAGTTTCCAGCTCACGCAATGAAACCATTCGGACTATTTTGAATACTCTTCATGTAAAAAACAAACGCGAAGAATCTCATTCAAAACGAGTTAGTTTTATTTGTCAGAAAATTGGACAAATGTTATTGTTACGAAAAGAAGAAATCAACTTATTAAAGTTAGTGGGAAATCTTCATGATATCGGAAAAATCGCGGTGGATGAGGCCATCCTCAATAAACCAACGCGGTTAACGGATGAAGAGTGGAACGAAATAAAACGCCATCCGGAAATCGGTTATCGTATTTTATTAACTTCCCCTGATTATGCGGAGATTGCTGAAGATATTTTAGCTCACCATGAACGTTGGGATGGAAAAGGATATCCACGCGGAATTCAAAAAACGGATATCCCATTAAGGGCAAGAATCATTGCCATTGCTGATGCCTATGATGCTATGACATCATCACGACCTTATCGTTCTGCTTTAGCCAAGCAATTTGCGATGGAAGAAATAAAAATAAATGCCGGAACCCAGTTTGATCCCGACATTGCTTTAAGATTTGTGAAAGCTTTTGAAGAAAAAGAATTATAAGTTCTATTTAGAGCTTATTTTTTTAATCCTTGTAAAAATTGATTTGCTTTTTGCAAGTTCATAGGTCGATTAAGTAAAAAACCTTGTCCAAAATCACAACCATTTTCCACCAAATATTTTACTTGTGTTGGCAATTCAATTCCCTCAGCAACTAATTGATAACCCAGTTTTTTTACAAGATAAATAACGGAGTTGACAATCATTTCGTCTTTTCCCTTATTATCTATTTGATTAATAAAACTACGATCTAATTTCACGATATCAATTGGTAAGAGTTTGATGAGCGTTAGTGAAGAGTATCCGGTCCCAAAATCATCCAAAGCTATTTTAACTCCTAAATCTTTTAATATTTTGGAATGAGAAATGACTTTTTCAATATCGGATATGATGGCTGTTTCGGTAATTTCGATTATGATTGAAGAAAAATTTCCTTGATAATTAGAAAGTTTTTCTTTGATTGCGGCAAAATTAATTTCACTGATTAAAGTTTTACTTGAAAGGTTGATGGATAATGTTAAATCGGTAAATCCCAGTTTGTCCCATTTGGCTTTTTGATTCAAAGCTTCTTGAAAAACCCATTTTTCAATTGCGAATATCTGCCCTGTTTCTTCAGCAAGAGGGATAAAATCAGCAGGAGAAATGTAACCAACCGTTTCTTCTTTCCAGCGGATCAGGGCTTCAAAACCAAAGACAAGATTTTCTTTCAAATTATATTGCGGTTGATAATACAATTCAAATTCTTGAAATTCGATGGCTTTTTGAATTTTCTTAGCCATGTCAATTTGGTATAAGTTGTCGTTTTCAATGGCTTCATCAAAAAAAACAACGCGGTTTTTTCCTTCTTTTTTCGCGTGATACATGGCAATATCCGCGTTTTTCGATAATGTGTTTAAATCCAAACCATTGTACCTGGAAATCGAAATACCGATACTAAGCGTAATAAAGAAATTATGGTTATAAATAAACCAAGTTTTGCCGATAGCTTGTTTTAAGTTTTCAATAAAAGTGATGATTTGTTCGCGATTTTCATAGCCTTTATAAATAATAGCAAATTCATCGCCACCTAATCGAGCTGCAAAATGAGGTTTTGTGACAATTAATTTCAGGTTTTTTCCAATGTGCTTTAAAAATTCATCACCGACATTGTGACCAAGAGTATCATTGATATATTTAAAATTGTCAACATCAATAAATAGTAAAGCAAAGCTATCATTATTGTTTTGAAAGGCTTCATTGATGGCGATTTCTAAAGCTTCCCGGTTGGGAAGACTGGTTAAGGTGTCATGAAAAGCTAAGAATTTTAAGCGGTCCTCCGTTTTTCTTTTTTCTGTGATGTCCACCCCAAAAGAAACATAATCATTAAATTTTTCATTTTTTTCTGGTAAGATGCCGCTGTTCCAAAGCACCGTAATTTTGGTTCCATCTTTCTTAATAAGTTCCGTTTCGATATTAAACAAGCGACTTTGGGATTTTAATAAAACGAAAACTTTTTTTAAACCTTCAATATTAAGATCGGATAAAATTCGGTTCTCCCATTCCTGGTAAAATGATGACGAATCTTCATACCCCAGGACTTCCCAAGCATAAGGGTTGATGGATTTGAGATTACCTAAATTATCCCAAACTGCAATCATGACCGGAGCTTGGCCGATGATTTGATCGGTAAGAACTTTTTGAATTTGTAATTTTTCTTCTGTTTCGGTAAGAATATTGGAAGTCTGATAAACTTTCTCGATATAATTATTGATAATATCCAGTCTTCTTTTCACAATCGCATAGATAATTAAAACAGTTAGGATAATAAAAAGCCAGCCTTTAAGAGTTTGCATGTTGGCATATTGGTCGGGGTCTGTTACAATCCATTCTAAGATAGTATCGGTAGTAATAATCCAGCCAAAGCCAAAAACACTATACAATAAAACAATTATCAAAGATTCTTTGACCGTATTAATCGTTTTATTGTTGTTCAATAAAGAGTTTGCTTGTTTTGTGTTTTTTGATTTTTGTTCTTTCATGTTAGACTCCTAAAAATTTAACCCTTCGGAAAAGCCAAAAGTAATATAAAATTTTTGGTTTCTTCTAAAAAATATGTTTTTACTATATTTATTATATATAAAATTTTTGCATAAGTAAAATATAATGAATAATATTTTTGTTTACCGGTTTTCTTGAGAAATAAAATTGCATATAAGCCGTTTTGGTGTTATAATATGCCCGTTATTTATAGTAGACAATCGAGGAGGTAATTATTGTGGACTACAAAGAAGCTGCCAAGAATTTCATCGAAAATGAAAAACAATTTCATTTGGGGGTTATCCCAACTGAGCAATCAAATCCTATCACTCGTAATTTAAGTGCAACGATTGCGAAAGACACTGCTTCTGGAATAAAAATGATTTTAGGCGCAGATGTGAATATTCCCAGTGTCACCGCAAAGGCTTTTGCAACAAAAGAATTTGAACAATTAGTTAACGATATAAAAAGAGTCATTGATGAAAAAAGAACCCTTCTTTTTTCAAGCGTTGGGGCTTCGGGGCGAATGGCTTTACAACTTGAAGGAATGTGGCGTCTTTTTTGGACTTCATTAATCGATAAAATTCCTTCCAAGCGACAAATGTTTTTTGAAAACATTGAAAGATGCAATAGCTTTATGACCGGTGGGGACCGAGCTTTAGTTAGAACAGCGGAAAATTATGAAGATTATATGACGTTTGGTCGCGAACAAATCAAAGAGGCTTTAGTGGGACCCGGTGATGTCGTAGTTGGTTTAGCGGAATGCGGTCTTTCAGCAAGCATTAATGGCTCGGTTTTGGAAGCGGACGAACGCGGTTGCACGACCTATTACATATATTGCAATCCCAAAGAAGTCCTAGTAAAACATCTTGATCGAGTTCGCGTTGTCTTTGAACGCGATAAAATAATTAAAATTAGTTTATTTGTTGGCAATATGGCGGTCGCCGGTTCCACCAGAATGCAAGTTACAACCGTTGAATTATTAGCTGTTGGTGCTGCCCTTGAAGTTGCTTGCTGGCGTTGGTTAAAAGAACATTTAACAAACGAAGAGTTATCCGTACTTGGCCAAGGGGCGTTTGAACTTTCCGAATATTCACAGATGTACCAAGAATTACTTGATACCTTATCCCAAGGCGAACCTTTAAAGGGCCTTGCGAATGCCGTTGAGTTTGAAACCAATACATATAATCAAAACGGGTTAATCACTTATATTACTCACGAATATTTAATTGATATCATGACGGATACAACGGAACGTCAACCGACTTTTACCCTTCCACCATTTAGAAAGTTTGCCGATAAAACCAGTCCTGTCAGTTGGGCTTATGTGAAGGATCCCCTTTATCCAAATTCCGTGGCTTGGTCGCACATAATCCGACGCCCAATCAAAGGCCTTGATTGGAAAAGAGAAGACTACATTCGCATGAAAGCCTCGCAAGCCATTATCGATAA
This sequence comes from Bacilli bacterium, assembly GCA_050177775.1. Classification (GTDB taxonomy): domain Bacteria; phylum Bacillota_I; class Bacilli_A; order ML615J-28; family CAG-698; genus UBA2253. Next base: position 16,258 of record JBFXGS010000018.1, read on the forward strand.
TCCTCCCCAATTAGGTTCACAAGAAATCGAACAATACAATATTGGTAATATTGATGATAATTCACGTTATTCAAGACAACCTGCCAATTTAGTTGCCCTTGACATCAATGGATCAGCTTATGGAGGCGTGATGAAGTGGTTTAATGAGAATGTATCGAAATTTGGCGGAGGTATGATTCTTCGTTTTGGAGATATTCCTAACATTAAATTATATGAGAAAGAAATTCATATTCCCGTCCAACTTCCAAGAACCATAATGGATCTAATGACGCATCTATTTATCAAGTTAGCTTTTAACTTATTAAGCACGGCTACGATGGCGAAAATGGGCCGGGTTTGGTCAAACTGGATGATTCAAGTATTCCCTTCCAATAAAAAATTAATTGACCGAAGTACCAGAATAATCTCGACTCTTGCGAAAATACCTTACGAACAAGCTTGTGAAGAATTCTTTAAATCGTATTTAGGAAGAAAACCAGGCGAAGAATACCGCGAATCATATGTTGTGGAAACACTACGCCGATTAGGATTTGACCCCAAAGCGGATATTCAATAATTATTTACTCCTTATCGATTGATAAGGAGTTTTCTTTTCTTGTAATTAATCGATTCTTTTTGTAAAATAAATAAGAGGTAAAAGTTATGAACGAAAAACCACAAGTTGCGATAATTGGATTAAGTGGGCAATCTATTTTTCTTCATGTCGACCATTTTCATAAACAAGGCGAAACGTTAGTCAGCGATGACTTCTTTATGGAACCGGGCGGAAAAGGCTTTAACCAAGCGGTAGCTTTAAAACGCTTGGGGGCGGGAGTGTCATTTTTATCAGCAGTCGGAAACGATGATTATGGGAAAAAATGTCACAAAACCCTATTGGATTTAGGAATGGAAACGTCATTTATGTTCAAAGATAATCAACAAACAGCTTTGGCATCCATTTTAACTAATTTACATGGAGAAACAAAGGTAACCGTCTTTTTGGGAGCTAAATTAGTCAAAGACGATGTTGAACAATTTTCATCATCAATTAACAAAGCCGCGGCCCTTTTGATACAACTTGAAGTACCCGATGAAGTTTTAATTGAAGCAATCAATATA
>JBFXGS010000019.1:0-17019 GCA_050177775.1 Bacilli bacterium
CAATAATAATATCAAAATTAAATGTTGATAAGTATTCCACACGAACTCCTTAAGCAGATTTTATCCTTGTTTTTTTACTTATTATAACATTTTATCAGAGGTAATACAAATTATTTTACAAATATCTCGATTTTATAAAAAACATGAAGTAAAAAAGAAAAAACACCAAAAGGTGTTTATTCATTGTCATTAATAAAAATTATTTCTGCATAATCGGACCATGCTTTTAAGTATGAATCATAGTTTTGAGCAGGAACATAAATTTTTGCATCACTTGATAATTTTAATGTTCCTTTCCAAGTCACACTGTTAGGATTGATGGCATTAATGTAAATCGTCTTTAAACTATTTAAGCGATCAAGAGCGTTCTCGGAGAAAGTAATTGATGGCATCACTTCAGCAACTTGGATATTGACGGTTGTATAAATATAGGGATTGGCTGTTAATGTCGCTTTGATGGTCGCATTTCCTTTTGCACGGGCTTCAATTTTACCATCGTACATGGAAACGGTCGCAACGGTATTGTTGGAACTTGTCCATAAAATATCACCAAGATTATAACCCGTTGTCACAAGCGTTGCTAAATCAGAAACATACATTTTACGAGCACCCGTAAAACTTACCGGTGTGTAGGAATAGGTTGATTCAACATTTCTTTGATTGGCAGGTAAAACCGCGATTTGGGCGGTTGATATTACATCGGATGTTGTTGAGCGGGCGGTGATAACCACATTCCCGGGAGCAACTGCCGTTACTTTTCCGGTGCTATCAACGGTCGCAACCGCTATATCGGATGATTCCCAAGCCACATTGGTTGATTGAACCGTGAGAGTTTGCGTATCACCGACAAACCAATCACTCTTGATGTTGAATCGGTAAAGTTCGACGGTGGTTGTACTGGCGATGGTTTTTTGAGCTTTAGGAAGGACGGTAAAAGTCGCTTCGGAATATAAAGTATTATCATTTTTATTGGTGGCTCGAACCGTAACCGTTCCCGGTGCGACAAGCGTTAATTTTCCACTGGCGGCAATAGTTGCAACCGCGGCATCATTCGTCGACCAATCCACTACTGCTCCGCTGGTTGCTAAGAAGACGTTGTCTTCAATATACAGTTTTCGATCACCAACAATCATCATACTATCACGACCTGTTAAATTGACGATATTGGCGGGATCGTACATCGCAGCCTCATCAACATTAATGGTTAAAGTTTCCAAATTTGTACAGCTTGCGAAAGCATACTTGCCAACCGAACGAACACTTGCCGGTAATTCTAAACTTTGTAATTGTTTGGCTTGATAAAAAGCATATTGATCAATTTGGGTGATGGTACTAGGAATGATGATTGTTTGTAATTTACTTGTCGGTATGGTAACACTTAATATCTTAAAAAAATCAAAGAAAGCAAAATCGCCAATAATCGTAACCGGTTTCCCTTCAATTTGTTCAGGAATAACAATGTCGCGGCTATTGTTGAGGGGACCAACGATTTTCACATAATCGTTGTCACTTACTTCACCGGCGGTGCCGGCATAAACATATTTATAGTTAAAGCCATCAGCTGTTTTCACAATATTGGCATAGTAGTAACTATTGGGAACATTGCCTAATAAAGCCAAATCGTAAGCAGTAACATTTACTTCATTAGTAAACTTCCACCCCGTTGTTAAATCACGATAAAAATAAACTAAGAATTGTTTACGTTGACTATCATTATTTAAACTTAAACTGATGGTTACATTGGCACAATAATAGTTTTCGTTGACAACCTCGGGAGCAAAGGATCGCGTTTTAAGTGAATCAAAATCAGCAAAATAAACAGTAGGATCGTTATTTTCGATAAAAGCCGTATAGTCAGCCGAATTCTTTAAGTAAAACACTTCGGCTACTTCTTCGATATCTTTTGCATTCATGGAACTAATGTAACGATTCCAAAGCCTTTCTGGAGAAGAATTGCTTCCACACCCAGTTAACACCAAAATTATGAACATGATAATGGCAATTGAAATTTTCTTCACTCGTTTTGCCTCCGTAAAAAAATCAAAATTCTATGGGTTTTCCACAGTATACTCACTTGATTATATAATAATTAGCCTATTAAATCAAACAATTTTTACAATTCTTGGGATTTTGCTTGAAAATAACCGGCAACGGCAATCATCGCTGCATTGTCAGTACAATACTTCATGGAAGGAAAAGTAATCCTCAATAAAGGATTCTTGGCAACCGCAGCTTGCATTTCTTTGCGCAAGCCTTTGTTGGCAGCAACCCCACCGGCGACAACGATATGTTTGGCATGATATTGGAGAGCCGCTTGAATCGTTTTATCGACCAAAACTCTGACCACGACATTTTGAAACGAAGCGCATAAATTCGCAACATCAATGGGCTCGTTTTTCATGTGAGCGGTATTGATGAGATTGATGACCGCGGACTTTAAACCGGAAAATGAAAACTCATAGCTTAAACGATCTAAATAAACAAGGGGTAATTTGTAGGTAGGAAAACCGCTCATGGCAAGATTATCAACCCGAACCCCGGCGGGATATTCTAAGCCCATCACTCTTCCCACTTTATCATAAGTCTCACCCACAGCATCATCAAGCGTTTCACCAAGAACTTCAAATTGAAAATGTTCCTTCATCAAGACTAATTCTGTGTGTCCCCCGGAAACAACTAAAGCTAAAACCGGAAATTCAAAATCACTTTCTAAATAGTTGGCGTAAATGTGACCATAAATATGATTTACTTCCACAAGCTTGATCCCGTGAGCTAAAGCAAAAGCTTTAGCCGCATTAATCCCGACCAGAAGAGAGCCAATTAAACCCGGATGCGTCGTGACAGCCACTAAATCAATGTCTTTAGGAGTTATAGAAGCTTGCTTTAAAGCTTCTTCAAAGACAACCGTGATTTTTTGGACATGATGACGACTGGCAACTTCAGGCACCACTCCACCATAGGCCTTATGAATATCGATTTGTGAGAACACAATATTTGATAAAACTTGTTTACCGTCTTTCACAACCGCAACGCTTGTTTCATCACAACTTGTTTCAATTCCTAAAACTATCATTTTTATTCCTCAAACTTCTTAATCAAAACTAAAGCATCGCTTGAATCTTGATAATATTGGAGGCGTTTGTGCGAAAACACAAAGCCGAATTTTTCATACAAGGCTTTGGCAGCAACATTATTTTCACGAACTTCTAAACTCAAACTTTTAACTTTACTTAATTGGCATAATTTTACGGCGAAGTCCAATAACATTGAGCCAAATCCTTGGCGTTGGTAAGGTTTATCAACATAAAAGTTGATGATTTCGGCGGTGTCATCATGAATCCACAGCCCAAGATATCCACCGACATGTTTATCGATTTCCAAAACTAAATAATGCGCAAACGGGTTTAATTTTAAATCCGAATAAATTAAATCAAAACCTAAAGATACTCCAAAGATGGCTTCTTCCCCGGCTATTATCTCGCCGATATCTTTTTCCTCTAAAGGACGAATATGAAATTTCATAATTCTCTCCGCATATAATTGGGTGCCAGAGCATGAAGATCAGTCACTGAAGAAGGTTGCAATCCTTGAAGATTAACAGCATAATTCTCTTCATCAACAATTGAATAGTTTAAATGACTAATGCTATTTAAGAAAACCTCTTTTTCCATAAAGCTTTCTTTAACAATGGTTGTAACTTTTCCATCTTTAATCTCGATAACTTTACCGTAAACATGTAAACTTTTCGCCACCGATAAAATGGCAAAAATGCCATTTCTATTAAAATATCCACTTCCCAATAAATCAAGACTACTAACCGTATAAAGAGGAATGTTTAATGTCCAGGACCATATTTTTGCGACCGTTAAACTAATCCTAAGTCCTGTATATGATCCAGGACCAATGCCAACAATTATTTTATCAAAATCCTTAACTTGTAAATTAAGCATTTTCAAACCTTCTTCAATGGCTTTTAGGAAATGCTCGGAATGGTTATTCTTTCCCGCTTGTTTTATTTCATAAATGACTTTTGTATCATCAACAAAAGCAATGTAAAGCATCTTAGTTGAGGTATCGAGAATCATTGTTTTCATTTAAAGAACCTCCATGATCGGAAAAAACTCGGGATTTTGTGAATAAATCGTTATTTTTCTTGTTCCGTCAGTTAAAATTTCAATATCGATTTTTAAGAGGTTTTTAGGCAACAAATAAGCAATGTTGTCGGCCCATTCCACAACACATAAACCATCTTTTTCAAAGAATTCTTCTAAATCGTCATCTTTACTGGCTTCATTGATGCGATAAACATCAAGATGATATAAGGTTAACCGACCTTGGTAAATTTTCATTATCGTAAAAGTTGGACTGTTGATGGTTTTTTTAATTCCGAGCCCCAGTCCGATTCCTTTGGTGAGGGTTGTTTTTCCGGCTCCTAAATCGCCATTTAAAGCGATAACCATATTAGGCAAAGCTAATTCCCCAATTGTTTTACCTAAATTGACCATTGTTTGTTCATTTTCAATCACTTTTTGAATTTTCATATTGTCACCTGATAATGAATTATTATAACACAATTTAAGCCATTTTTCATTAATTTCGAGTATAAAAAAATCAAATATCGAAATATTTGATTTTCATAATTAGTAAACTAATTTGAACATATTTTCATAGACGGCACGAAGCTCGTTTTTTTGGACTTCGGTCAAATCAGCAATAAAAGCATCGTTTTCATCTTTTAAAGTAGCAATATGATGAGCGGCAATCTCGCCGTCTTTCACTACATATAAATCGGGAACAATCAGTTTTTTGATGCCTTCACGAACAATTAAGTCGCCAACTTTGCTATCTAAATAACCAAGAAGTAATTGATATTCGGTCGTATTGTTTTTTCGCATCTCATAGATATCTAAATAAAGAATTTTCTCAATGCCGATGTTTAAGGCCGCTTGGTTAATAATGGGCATTACCGCCAAACAAAATGGACATTCATAAAAGTCCGGATCATAGGCAAACAAAATAACATGAACACCAGGAAGAACGGTCAGGGCTTGGGTAACTTCTTCGTAATTACTTTTTTCGTAAACATGGGTTATCCCATCTAAAATCGGGTAGTCTTCAACAACCGGATCTGTTTTACAGCCACTAAAAAATAACATTAAAAATATGATTAAAATAAAAGTTTTTTTCATCCTTTTTTCTTTAATTCCTCTTTTAATTTTTCTAACCCCGGTTTTCCAAGTAAAGCAAACATATTAAGTTTATATGCTTCCACTCCCGGTTGATTATAAGGATTAACTCCAAGTAATGCCGCACTGACGCCACAACTGACCATGAAGAAATAAACTAAATAGCCATAATAATATGGTGAGATTTCGGGAATATTGATGACAATATTCGGAACACCACCATCAACATGGGCCATCATTGTCCCAATCATGGCTTGTTTATTGATTTGGTCCAGTGAGTACTTCGTTAAATAATTTAATTGATCAAAATCAAAATTGTCTAAAGGAATCAAAATATTGTCTTCGGGGGCTTCAATGTTTAAGATGGTTTCAAATAAATGGCGTTTGCCATCTTGAACATATTGACCTAAAGAATGGAGGTCGGTTGAATAATTCACGGAAACCGGAAGGAGCCCTTGATGATTCTTACCCTCTGATTCACCAAATAATTGTTTATACCATTCCCCCAAATAATGAAGTTTCGGCTCATAATAAACCATCATTTCCACAAGTTTCCCTTGGTCGTATAAGATTTTTCGAAGGCACGCATAAAGCAAAGCATCATTTTCCCAAAAATTCTTTTTGGAAAAATCAAAGAAAGCACTGGTTGAACCTTTGATAACTTGATAAATATCAATGTTCCGACAAGCCATTGGCAATAAACCCACCGGCGTTAATACCGAGTATCGACCACCAATATCTTCAGGAATCGAAAAAATTTGATAATTATTGTTGACGGCTTCCGAATAAAGAACGCCTTTGCCAATGGTTGTTGTGCAATAAATTCGCTCATTAAAACTCGTCCCATATTTTTTTTGTAAAAGCCCCCTAAACAAACGAAAAGCAATGGCTGGTTCCGTCGTTGTTCCCGATTTAGAAATCACATTAATGGAAAAATCTTTATTCTCTAAATAATCATAGACGGCTTTAGTATAGGTGGAAGAAAGCGTGTTGCCAACAAACAAGACCTCTAAGCCTTGTTTTTGTTTCAAATAACCTTCCAACATCGAAAGGGCGGATTTTGCTCCTAAATAAGAACCTCCAATTCCGATTACTAATAAAACCTGGGAATTATTGGTGATTTTCTGGCTTGCTTCCACAATCTCTTTTAAAGTAGTTTCACTTAAAAGATTGGGATAATCGACCCAACCGACAAAATCATTTCCGAGACAAGTTTTATGAAGCAATTGTTCTCTTGCTGATAAAACTTGTGCTTCCATGGCTCCGATTTGTTTTTTTGAAACAAAAGGAAGAACTTGTTTATAGTCTAACATATTACTCCTCCTTTTTTAATTGGGTGGCGATAAACTCCGGCATAGCTTTTTCAAGAGTGTTAAACCCAATAATAAATTTAGGTATTTCCCCTTTAACGCCTCGTGTTTTGTTTAAAGTTTTATAACTCAATCTCAATTTCTTGGTTTTCTCATCGATTTCCAAAACCTTTAATTTAACTTGTTGTCCAATTTGAACATAATCATCAATTTTCCGAACAAAGTTATCAGAAAATTCGGAAATATGAATTAGGCCGTCATACTCCCCCACGCTCACAAAAGCTCCGTAACCGAGAATGTTAGTTATTTTCCCGATGACGATATCACCTTTCTTAATCATTGTTCACCTCATATCCTACTTTATGTAAATTATACCATAAAAAAAAAGAAAAGTTAAGGAGAAATAAAAAAATGCCCTAACGGGCAAAACGATTTTTATATGAACAATATTGACAAAGTTTAGGGATGTTTTGGCGTTCCTGGAAAGCTTTTTTTAACGATTTCCATTCCTTATTATTCATTATTTCTAAAAATGAATGATCGAAAATATTCCCTAAATTAATTTGGCCATTACCATCCAAACAACAAGGAACAACCGAGCCATCAACCAAAATCGCAAAATGATCTTTCAAACCGTGGCAAAAAGCAAACGGACTCGTAATCATGGATTGCTCCGGCCAAACAAATTCTTGATCGGTATTAATATATACATGCGGAAATAGGTTTTTAGATTCGTTATCAAGACTGACATTAAAAGCTTGATTTAGGTGTTCAATTACAAAACTTTTTAAGTGATTATTTCCTAACCAAAAGCGCAAGGATACATATTTGCCGCTGGTGTTTTCCATGATTCTTAAAAAACTTATGAGTTTATTAACATATGATAAACGTTCATTTTCATCAATTTTTTGAAGGGCATGAAGTGAGACATTGATTTGGCGGACAGCAGGGTGGGTGGAAATAATGACTTGCTTCGCATCTATCAGCAAGCCGTTGGTCGTTAAGTTAACCTGAAACTTGTGCTCTAAGGCCAAGTCTAAAAAGCCTTCAAGATTAGGATGCAGGAGGGGTTCACCCTTCACGTGCAAATATAAATAATCCGTGTAAGGTTTAATTTCTCTTAGAATTCTCACAAATTCTTGTTCATTCATAAACCTGATTGGTCGCTTTAAAGGCAAGCAAAAAGCACATGACAGCTGACAAACATTGGTTATTTCGATATAAACCCGTTTAAAGTGTTTGGGAGCCGGTTCATTCATAAACGTTTTCGACACCGAAAATGCCGGGAACTTCTTCTAATAAAATGGCTTCAATCCCATCTTTAAGAGTGACATCAATACTCGCACAACCGGCACAAGCACCAATCATTTTTACATAAACAATTCCATCAACAATTCGTAAAAATTCGATATCGCCACCATCTCTTAACAGGTATGGACGAATTTTACTAATGATCGTTTTAACTTTGGTTTCTATTTCCATGTTGTTTTGCTTTTCCATATTCAGTACCTCTTTTTTTAATTATTATACCATAAACCCTAAGAAAGGAGTGGAAAAATGATTATAAAACGGCGAATTAATAGCCTTCTTGCGAAGGCTTTAATCGATTTGGTAAATTAACACGACACATTCCGCCGATACTCCTTCTTTTTGGCCAATGAAGCCAAGGCCTTCCCCTCTGGTCGCTTTCACGTTGATGATTTTTGCATCAACTCCCAATAAACCGGCAATATTGTTTTTCATTTGTTCTTTGTACATTTGCAAATGCGGTTCTTCAATGAAAATTGTTAAATCAAGATTACTTAATTGGTAATGATTTTCTTTAAGAAAATCATTGGCTTTCTGCACAAAATAACTTGAGGAAACATTGTGATACTTAGGATCGGTATCCGGAAAATGCATTCCTAGGTCGCCAAGTCCCAAAGCCCCAATAATGGCTTCACTGACAACATGGAGGACCACATCGGCATCGGAATGGCCTAATAAACCGCTTGGATAATCTATCGCCACTCCTCCTAAAATTAAAGGCCGATTGCTGACAAAACGATGGGTATCATGAGCATGTCCAATTCTATAATTCATGTTTTCCTCCTTGAAAATAGGCCTTCGCAATTTCTAAATCAAAAGCGGTTGTTACTTTGATGTTTTCGGGGTTCCCTAACACCAGAATCGGTTTCATACCTAAACAATGTTCAAGCAACGCCACATCGTCGGTTCCATAAAAACCTTCCTTTTTCGCAATCTCATAAGCCTCTAAATAACGGCTTCGATTAACGGCTTGAGGCGTTTGCATAGCCATAAGCTTCGTTCGATCAAGTAAAGTATAACCGTTTGGTGCTTGCAAACGAATCGTATCCGTAACGGGGATTGCTAAAGTGGCACAGAAGTGATTATTTAAAGAAGCCAGCAGATTAAGAATATCTGGCTTTTGAATAAAGCAACGGGCGCCATCATGAATCAAAACCAGTTCTTCTTGACAGGCTAAAACCCCACAAGCGACACTGTCTTGGCGCATTTTGCCCCCAACCACAACTTTTATTTTCTTCTGTGGATAATGCTTTACCAAATCGAAAACTAAATCTTTTTCTTTTTCAGATGCGACTAAAACAATTTGCGAGCAACCATCAATATTAATAAAAGCCTCTAAAGAATATAAAAACAAGGGTCGATTATTAATTTTATAGAACATTTTGTTATACGGAAGCCCGGTGCGAGTACCACTTCCCGCCATTAACAAAACCACATCAAACATAGAAACTCCTTTTTAAAAGAGGCCACTAGCAAGCGGCCTTTTAATGTTTTATTTTTTTAATAGTTGATCTAAGAATTCATCACTTAAATCAATTTTCATATCTTCGGGCTTCGTTTCCATTGCCGTTTTTTTCGCATAATAAATGCTATAACGTTTTTCATATTTTTCATCAGTTGCAAAGAACAAAGCGTCAAATCCCGCCTTCACAATGGCTTCCGGAGTTCGTTCTAAAACGTTTTTCGAAGATACAATACCAACCGCATTTTTCAAAACAAATTTCTTCTCATTAAAATAGATTTCTAAACCCAGCAATTCGGAAACATTGTTTTTTAAATCACGGAGAATTAAATCATAATTATCTAAGCGATCAATAATAATGCCATATTCCATTTTGCTGATACGGTAAATTTTTATTTTACCGCTTAAGCTCGAAGAATTGAGCTTTGTGAAATACTTAAGGGCAACTAGTTCACTGGCGTCATTGCCTAAAACATCGATGATTCTTGGCAAATCTTTAATTGCTAAAAAGGCTAAGGCAAAGTCACGATTTTGGTCAATAAAACCATTGACATCACTTAATAATTCCGGGTAGCCTTTAAAGTTAATTTTTGTCTTAGTGAAATCAGAACGGTGAATAACTAAATAGCGCTGATCTTTTTGCTGTTGGACATTTTCTTCGAACCATTCTTGTCCGTTAATTGTTATTAAACGATATTGGATACTCACTTGTGAATCAATGGTTGGACGTTTGCTTAATGCACCCAAATCCTCAGGAACAATTAGTTTTTCGAAAACCGTAATCGGCAATTCGCTTTCTTTCGCATTTAATAAACGCATCATTTGATTAGATAAAACATATTTATTTAAATCTTGATCAAAATAAGCAACGGGTTCTGCTAATAAATCAAAGTACCCTTTAAGACGTTTTTTGTAATCTAATTGAACCGTATCTTTAAACACTTCCGAAAGGGTTAATTTTTGATTAATTAATATAAACCCAATCGTTTTTTCTTTTTTTAAGATAGCTTTCTTTTCTAAATTCAAAGTTAAATCTTGGTCATTGATCAACTTCATATTAACAGTAAAAAGTGATTCAGGAACATTTTTTACGAACACTAACCATTTCTTGTAAGTCAACTCTTCGTTGTTGCAACTAAAACGGTTAATGGTTTCAAACCACATTTGTTTGCGACTTACTAAATCTTTAAAGTGGTCAAGAAAGCCTTCAGTAAGTTTTATGATTTGTCCTTTACGATTAAGGTAGGCATAAATGTTGGTCTCAATATTGGATGGCATTGATTCTATAATCATCATGCGATTATTAAAACTTTTTAAACTAACTAAAAATTCAATTAAAGTGATAATTAGCGCTAAAAGAATTAAAGCCGAAAGGTAAAAAACAAACGGAAATCCCGCTAATACAAATGTGTTGGGAATTATGCCTAAGATTTCTAAGACTAATCCGCCGATGGCCAGGATGGCAACAATTAAACTAATCCACGGGGTTTTTGGTTTTCGAAGCACGGAGCCAAACAAAAAAACCACTACTAAAAGCAAGGCTGGGATTAATAAAGTTAATTTGTTATTCGTAATAAAAACAATAATATCATTTAACATAATGACCCTCCGATTTTATCATCATTTTAGCCGTATTAACGTTAGTTGCTAAAGGAATTTCATAAACATCGCATAATCGAAGTAAAGCGGAAATATCGGGTTCATGTGGCTGAGCCGTCAGTGGATCTCGAAAGAAAAAAACTAAATCAATTTCTCCTTTCGCCACCATGGCGCCAATTTCTTGATCGCCACCAAGCGGTCCCGATTTAAAGCAATGGATGGACAATCCGGTGCTTTCTATGATTAATTTCCCCGTTGTTCCCGTTGCATATAATTGGTGTTTCGCAAAGAAATCATGGTTTTTAAATGCAAATTCAATGATATCCGGTTTCTTTTTATCATGGGCAATTAATGCAATGCGCATACCTTCACTTCCTTTGACTTATTATAACACAAATGTAAAAATAATGGCAATAAAAATAGAAAAGGCTGTTTATGCAGCCTTGGCTGTTTATACAGCCTTTATCCCTATTTACTGACTAAATAACGGTCCAGCATTTCTTCAAGTCGATCAAGGGTTAATTGAAGATTAATGACACCATCTAAAGTAACCGAAATATTACCCGTTTCTTCCGATACAACGACCGTCAAAGCATCCGAACGCTCGCTTATGCCAATGGCGGCACGATGCCTGGTGCCTAGAAATTTAGGGACATTATATTTGTCCGTTGAAGGAAAATAAGCCCCGGCACACATGATTCTATTTCGACGAATGATGACGGCCCCATCGTGGCAAGCAGTCCCGGGTGTAAAAATGGTTGTTAACAATTCTTGGGTAATGGAAGACTTAATGTCAATGGCTTTTTCAATATAGCTATTCAAACTATCTTCTCGTTCAATCGTCATTAACGCACCAATTTTTCTTTGTGATAAATAATCCGCGGTTGAACAAAGGATGCTGATTATTTCCTTCTTCTCTTGTTTGGAAGAATAAACAGTGTTTACTTTTGTGGAAGAAAACATGCCATCCAAAGTGTATTTAATGTCTTGGCCATAGACAATAATGAATAAACCAAAAACCCAAAAGATTAATAACGAAATAGTTTTAAAAAAATATCTAAATGGAAAAATAATCCTAATAAATAAAGGAATCCAATAATAAAAGCCCCTAATAATAATTTTGTAACATGAGCTTTCATTTTGAAAACTTTATACATGAACACAAAAACACCCACAATTAGTAAAACATCTGCTCCTAGCCGAACAAACCCCCAAGCCGAGTAATTGTAAGTATAATCTTCCAAAAGTTTTAATAAATCCGTCCAATCCATCATTGTTTTTCACCTACTTTTTTTATGATAGTTAATATTTTCATTTTTCTTTCATCATCGATTTCTTGCTTTGTCAATAAATAACGAAGTATTTTTTCGTCTTTCTCCTCAATGGCATAATCGAGGGGATAATTATGAGCTTCATCTTGAATCATGATATCGGCGCCATTTTAAATCAAAAACTTGACAATTTCTAAATTACCATTAATAACCGCTAAATGTAAAGGTGTTTGATCTTGCTCACAAGCGATGTTAATGTCACAACCATAACCAACTAAACCTTTTAAAAAACGCATTTTATTTTCTAAGACCGCAAAATGAAGAGGGGCATATCCTTGTTCATCAGCCAAATTAGCATTAACACCAAACGAAAGAAATAAATTCATTAGTCGAAGATTATTGATTTTTAATGCCAAATGAAGAAGGGTTCTTCCCCCATAGCCTTGCGTGTTTAAATCAAATCCATCACTATGAAGGCGACTAAGCATGTTTTTAATATAAAGGTAGCGGTGCGGATCTTGCTTAATGCAACGCACAAAGTCCTTAAAACGTTTTTTGTCACCCCGTTTAATCATGGTTGACCTCGTTAACGATTCGATTGACAACTTCCTCAAAGGAAGATAATAATTCCATTGTTCCAACTAAAATAACGGGGAATTTTCTCTCCATGTTAAACAAATAAGTTTCTCGATATTGATTTAAAGTGTCAAATGAGAAGTTGTTATCCGACCACAATAACAATATACCATACAATTTTTCCTCTTTCTGGATTAATAGTTGCATTTCATGATTGAAACTAAAAACCGTTAAACCGCGTTCTTCTAAATGTTTGGCAAGAGTTTGAAGAATTGGTGTGGAAAATTCTTGATAGAAAATTTGACTGTTGTTGACAATTTTATTTAATTCATTAATAAATCGGAATCCGGTTCCTCGTTTTAAGTATTCGTTATTATCGTAAATAATTAACCGTTTTTTGCACAACAATAAATCATCAATTAAATTAACGACAACATATTCATTATCAAGTTTATGATAATCCTCTAAAACTAAAACATTGTAATCAGCGTTATATAAATGACTTAACTTTAAATCCGAAATATTGATTTGGGTTCTTAAAATCGCCACAATTTCTTCAATCGATTTTCCCATTTTTAGTAATTGTTCACCAAATTCATCATAAAAACGTTTCTGCTTTTCTAAAGAAGCTACAAAAAGGTTAATTTTCACATCGCTTTGCTCTTTTAATAGCATCAATAAATAAGTGGATAATTTGTTAGTAACTACTTCAATACCTTCGTTATCGTTGACCTTGGAGCTAATACATCCACGTAAATTATTAAGATGGTTAAGAAGTCGTAGAGGAGTTTGCGAAAAACGATAATTTAGATTAATAGACGTTGCAAACGAAAGACGCGACATTAAATTATTGGCGACCGTGCTTTGAAGCTGCAATTCACCGGCAACAATTACTTGTTGTCCTTCAATCGCAAGATAATACTCATTGGCACTTAATAAATGGGCATCATCAATAATAATTAAGTCAAAGTCATCTTTGTTTAAAAAATTGTTTAAAATTTGGGTAGTTGTTAAAAATAACCGTTTATAACTACTTGTTCTTCGAATGAAACCTCGGTAATCAAGATTTTTTAAACTGGTAGTGGCCGTCTGAAAAGAAGTGTTTTTCCTTAAATTTCGTGCCACTTGTTCTTGATTCTTTTTTATGATAATTTCTTCATTGCTATTTGCTAAGCTTAAGCAAGCTACTAAAGATTTAAAGTTTTGTAAAAAAGCATATTTTTCAATATATTTATTTTTTAATGTTTGATAATAAGTAAATTGAAAATCAACCACCAAATGAGTCGTATCTTGGCATTCCACAATATACTGGATTAATTTGTCAAGACGGTATTTCCCTAATATTTGGAGGTTATCGGTGACAATCAAGTAGTTAATTAATTCATCTTTTGATTTCAACAAGACATTCATTCGCTTAATATTGTTGGCGAAAGAATCATAATAATACTTCGAAACATCATCCCTAAATATTTTGAAATAAACGGTAAAGATTTCACTGATTTCATTGCTTACTTCACCGCAGCGATTTAAATGGCCTAAAATTTTCCCATTAGTAAAAGCATCAAGACTATTTAAGAGCGAATCCGCATTCGCAAAGCAATCAATATAAACTTCATAAGTATCTAACAAACGAGTAATCGCCGCAATGTTCGATTGCCCCGCATGATAAAAATCTTGATACAATTGTTTATACAAATCATGATTATCAAGGTATGCTTTCAAATTATTAATTTTATCGGTTTGACGATTTAAGGCATAGTATTCTTCGGCTTTCACAAATTTATCGTTTGTATTTTTGGTTGCTTCATACAAGCGGTCATTGGATGAATAAGCTTTTGTTAAGTAACTATGAATTACTTTTATATCATCAAGTAAAGCAATCAAACGATTCTTCTTATCTTTAAAAGGATATTGGTAGACTTCATCATAGTATTTCCACAAATCCTCATGCGACCGATCAAGTAATTCAAGCGCTTTTAAGTGATTCTGTGTTTCCCGATAATCTTGTTGCATAATTTCAATGAATCGATTCAAAAAGTGAAGAATTTTGTCTTGATACTTGCTTTTATTTAAGCCAATCAAGTAATCATAAAAACTTTGAAAATCAACTAAAACTTGGTTTGAAGCTGGAAAACCCGAGGTTTGAACAAAGACTTCTTGTTGATCCTTTAATTCTTTTTTAAGTTCATAATAACTAGACAGTTTATTAATTACCTGATCATATAGAGACGGTTTTTTAGTTTGAATTTGTTTCAACCATTTTTGTTCTTTTTTGGCTAAGGTGTGATCGTCGTTTTGATGGCGATAAATAATTCCCATGGTTTTGTCTAAATCATCTAAGTACAATTCATCAAAATATTGTTTAAATAAAGCAATATCATTGGTCAATTGATTAATAACTTGGAGAGTTTGGGCTAATTTCGCCATGGATGTTTGAAAATGACCACCATTAATGAGATTAAACAATTTTCCATTTATTTGGTGAAGGTGTAAGAAACGACTTAAATTAATTACTTCTTTAATAATGTTATCTTCAAGATAAAAATCCCAATTAAACATTCCCCGAACTTTTTCGGCCGCTTTATTAAAAACATCTCCTTGCATTTGACATTTGTTTACTAGAACGACAAGTTCTTGACGATTAGCAAGAATTTGGTTAATTTCATTACTTTCCATTTCTTTGAAATAATGTCCTTCAATATTAGCCACTTCTTGCTTAATATTTAAGGTGTCTAAATGATCATATTTATGTTTAAGAAAGCTTTCCATTTCTTGAAGTTGATAGATTTCTTGTTTGAGGTTTTTAAATAATTCGACGGCTTGATTAAAATGATTGTTTGTCGGCTCCTTCCATGATTCAGGAACTTCGCGAATGTTTAAATTTTTAAAACTATGAATGATATTTTTTAGATAAGCAAAATTCGTAATGGTTTTAAACCCAAAATCATTTTCCAAAACAAGTTTTTCGGCTTCCAATATTTTAAAACATTTATGAATCTGATAGATTAGGGAAACGATTTGGTTAGGATATTTAATGCTATTATAGATGGGGATATCCCGCCAAATGCTGTTTTTAAAACTGATCATTTTGCCCAAGGATGTTTGAATTATTTCCAGGGCTTTTACAATTTCCAAAAATTCCGCTTTGTACAAATGTTGTAAATCATCAATTTCAAGCAATTGATGAGGTTGATGCTGCAATAAAATCATATCGTTGACTATATCAAAGAACCTTTGATCAAGGATTCTTTCTCCCATCTTTTGCTCATAGTCTTTCACGAATTGATAATTATCCATTAAGATCGCAAATTCTTCTTTTGAATTATAGGCTTTGGGGCTGATTGATTGTTCCGATTTATGGCCATTGGCAAAGAGATTGGAAAAATTAGTCACGAATTGTGCTAAAGAATGCTCTTCAAACATTGAAAAGACACTATCGAGAGTAGATTTCATATTTGAAACATATAAAACCCGTTTGCCCTGATTTATCATATTCATGGCAACGTTAATTAAAACCGTTGTTTTTCCTGTTCCTAAACGACCGGAAACAACAAAATTATTCCCTTCCAAAGCATTTTGAACAATTAATCTTTGGGAACGGTTCAAAGGCATTAAGTAATGATTGTCTTGATGATTGCTGTCGAATAGTTTATCATGAAGATAATCGGGCATGCTTTTCGATGCCATAAATTTATCATGCTTTATCTTTATTTCATTATCTTTCAAAAAAGCAAAAGTCAGATAATTTTCATATTTTAATTCTAAATCCAAATGCTTGATTAAAGTCATGCAAAAGCGATCAAGGGCAAAAATACTGTCTAGCTTCTCCGGTATCGAAATATTGATGTTTTTAATGGACATTAAAAAACTTACTAAAATAGGGTTTTCGACGGGACGAGATATTTGTTGAATATAAAGGCTGTCTTTTTCTAAATAAATATTAACCGGAATAAGCACAATCGGAGTAAAGATTTCTTTTTGTCTTTCGTTTTTATGTTTAACTAAACCATAGGTTAAAAATATTTGGAGAGCTTGGTTTTTAATATGAAGATTTTCAAAAAATAAAAAAGGAATAATCGTTTTCATATCGTCATTATCGATTTGACTTTGTCCTATTCCTCTTGCTTGGATGGGTTTATAAATCATATCATCAAATTTTAAAATATCATATTTTAATAACTTATCCATAAATTCAAAGGGAATACTCCCCAATTCGATGTATGAAGCCCGAGAAAAAACGTCAAGTAAATGACCATTATTTCTTGTTATGTTATATTTTGATACGGATTCTTTTGCCATAATTACAC
>JBFXGS010000020.1:0-16658 GCA_050177775.1 Bacilli bacterium
CAAAGGTTGATTGCAGTTGCGTGTGTTTATATAGATTGTTTAAAATAACATTCGGATTGGCATCACGACGAAGTTCGATAACAATTCTCATTCCGTTTCGGTTTGATTCATCCTGTAAACCGGTTATTCCTTCAATGATTTTATCTTTGACTGTTTCCGCAATTCTTTCGATTAAGCGCGTTTTATTGACTTGATAAGGAATTTCCGTAACAACAATCGCACTACGGTTATTGCCTAAATCTTGAATTTCGGTTTTGGCGCGAACGGTGATGGCTCCGTTTCCGGTCATGTAAGCTTTTCGAACTTGCGAAACGCCCATAATGCAACCACCGGTCGGAAAATCAGGGCCTTTAATATATGTCATCAATCCTTCAATGGAAATATCGGGATTCTTGATTAAAGCAAGGATGCCTTCAATGACTTCGGTTAAATTGTGTGGGGGAATGTTGGTTGCCATTCCCACGGCAATCCCCATGGCGCCATTTACAAGTAGATTGGGAAAACGACAAGGCAGCACTTCGGGTTCTCGTTCTGATCCGTCATAGTTGTCAACAAATTTTACAGTATCTTTGTTTAAATCGCGGAGGACTTCCATGGCCATCTTGCTCATTCTGGCTTCCGTATAACGCATCGCCGCTGCACCATCACCATCAACCGAACCAAAGTTTCCATGACCATCCACTAAAGGATAACGATAACTAAAGTCTTGAGCCATTCTAACCATGGCTTCATAAATGGCCGAATCGCCATGGGGGTGGTATTTTCCCATTACTTCCCCGACAATGCGGGCGGACTTTTTATAAGCTTTATCGGCATGCATCCCTAATTCATTCATCGCGTATAAAATGCGACGATGAACCGGTTTCATGCCATCTCTAGCATCAGGAAGAGCCCGTGAAACGATAACACTCATGGCATAACTTAAAAATGAGGTTTTCATTTCTCTTGCCAAATTTATTTCTTTTACTCCCCCGCTATGGTGGCCGTTTTCATCCAAGTTTTCCGGTTTTTCGATATCAAGCACGATGGGGGCTATTTCGTTTGGGTTTTTTTCCATGATTACTCCTTAAATGTCCAAATTCTCAACATAAACGGCGTTTTCTTCAATAAATTCTCTTCTTGGTTCAACATCGTCGCCCATTAACATTGAGAAAATTGTATCTGCTTCAATGGCATCGTCTAAACTTACTTGTAAAAGCGTTCGTGCTTTCGGATCCATCGTGGTTTCCCATAATTGTTCTGGGTTCATTTCCCCCAACCCTTTATATCTTTGGAGAGTTGGTTTTGCTGATTTAGAAAAAGTTTCTAATATTCTTTGCAATTCTTCGTCACTGTAAGCATATTCTATTCGCTTGTTGAAAGTTATTTTATAAAGGGGCGGTTGGGCAATATAAATATACCCTTTTTCCACAAGAGGTTTCATAAAACGGTAGAAAAATGTTAATAACAGGGTGCGAATGTGCGCACCATCTACATCGGCATCGGTCATAATGACAACTTTGTGATAACGGGCTTGTTCAATGGAAAAATCATCGCCTATTCCTGTCCCAAACGCTTGAATCATGGATATGATTTCTTTATTTCCTAAAACTTTATCTAAACGCGCTTTTTCCACATTTAAAACCTTACCGCGCAACGGTAAAATCGCCTGAAATTCGCTGTCTCGTCCTTGTTTGGCACTTCCGCCGGCTGAATCGCCCTCCACGATATAAATCTCGCTTAAAGCGGGATTTTTGCTTCGGCAATCAGCAAGTTTTGAAGCAAAGCCTAATGATTCAAGCGGGCTTTTTCGACGCGTTGCCTCTCTGGCTTTTTTGGCAGCAATGCGCGCCCTGGAAGCAATGACGGCTTTTTCAATGATTGATTTCGCAACGTTCGGGTTTTCTTTTAAGAAAGCATCCATTCCGTCTAGAAGAATTTGAGATGTAATTCTCCTTACTTCGGTATTTCCCAGCTTGGCTTTGGTTTGCCCTTCAAATTGCGGGTTGGGGTGACGGCAACTGATAATGGCCGTTAATCCTTCTCGAACATCTTCACCGCTAAACGATTCGTCTTTTCGAAACAAATTGCTCGTTTTTCCGTAGCTGTTTAAAACTCTCGTTAAACTGGTGCGGAATCCTTCTTCGTGGGTCCCCCCTTCGGGGGTATAAATGTTATTGATGAAAGAATAAATGTTGCTATTATAGTCTTCGGTATATTGAAGTGCCATTTCAACTTCAATGTTTTCATCCTTTCCCGTCACATAAATGATGGTTGAATGAATTGGTGTCTTTGATTTGTTTAAATAACTGACATATTCTTTAATTCCGCCTTCATAGCAATAGTGAACGCTTCTTGGTTGTTCGGGATTTCGAAGATCGGATAAAGATATTTTTAGGCCTTTATTTAAGAAGGCACATTGTTGAAGCCGAACGCGAAGGGTTTCATAATCAAAAACGATTCCTTCTTTAAATATTTCTATATCTGGTTTAAAAGTAACTTGGGTTCCGGTTTCTTCAGAATCGCCTATGGTTTCGATTTTATGTAATTTATGCCCTCGTTCATACTCTTGTCGGAAAATGTGACCGTCGCGTTTAATCACTACTTCCAAATTTTCACTTAAAGCATTTACAACTGATGCACCAACGCCGTGTAGCCCTCCGGATACTTTGTAAGAAGATCCATCAAACTTTCCGCCGGCATGAAGAATTGTGAAAACAGCTTCAACGGCTGATTCCCCGGTTTTAGAAATGATATCAACGGGAATTCCTCGACCGTTATCGGTTACACGAACGTAATTATTTGGTAAAACTTCTATTTCAATATGGGTGCAATAACCAGCTAAAGCTTCATCGATGGAGTTATCAACAATTTCCCAAACCAAATGGTGCAAACCTCTTGGTCCTGTTGAACCAATATACATTCCCGGACGTTTTCTTACAGCTTCCAGTCCTTCTAATATTTGAATGCTCGAACTGCCATAACTTTTACTGCTCTCGTTCATGAATTTCCTCCTTAGTTATTTTCATAATTTTACTTTTCCTAATAATTTGTTCTGATAAATCATCAATCGAAGTTGTTGTTATGAAAATTTGTTGTTCTTTATCTAGATATTCCATTATTTTGTTTTGCCTATTGGCATCTAACTCACTAAAGACGTCATCAAGAATTATGATTATCCGATGATTCTTACGTTTACAAATTTCCGCCAAACTTAGTTTTAAAGCTAAAGAAAGGGTTCGTTGTTGGCCCGATGATGCATATGAATGGGCATGATTTTGATTAATAATGGGGATAAAATCATCGCGATGGGGTCCTAACGTCGTAGTTTTTAAAGCTAAATCGACTAAAATTCGTTCCTTGAATGCTTTTTCCAGTTCATCGGCAGGACGATTTGGCAAATAAACGATCATTCCTTGATCTTTTTCATCGCTGATTTCAAAATTAATTCTTTTCAACTCTTCATTTATTCTATTAACAAATTCTTGACGTTCCGAGACGATTGTTTTGGCTTCCCTTATCAATTTTTCCGTAATTGTCTCTAATAAAAGCGCGTCATAATTTGTGGAAAGATCAACCTGTTTTAAAAATTCGTTTCGTTGCTTTAAATATTTGCGATAATTTAATAAAGAGCGCAAATATTGGTTATTGCTTTGACTGATTCCACTGTCTAAAAACTCTCTTTTGTTTGCTGGTGTGCCCTTTATTAAATTAAGATCGTCCGAAGAGAAAATAATGACGTTAATATAACCGAAATATTCACTTAAACGGGCTTTTTTTTCTCCGTTTTGCACGATTTTCTTTTTCCCATCAACAATCGAGAAAACTATTTCGTCCGTTTTGTCATTGTCCGTAAATTCGGCTTTCACAAAGGCATAAGTTTCGTTGTTTTTTATTAATTCCTGGTCGTTTATAGCTTTGTGCGACTTTCCAAGTCCCGCGCAACAAACCGCTTCCACCAAACTTGTTTTCCCAACTGCATTATTTCCCACCAAAATGTTAATATTTTTAGAAAAAACATTAAAATACTGGCTATAACAACGAAAGTTGTGTAGTTTTATTTGCTTTAAGTAAAACATTATTTGCTCTCAATCTTATAAATCTCTTTATCGATGGTTAATTCCATTCCTGGATATAATTTTTTCCCTCTTCTTTGCTCTTTTTCACCGTTTATTGTTGCAAAATGGGTTTGCAAATAGATTTTTGCCATTGCTCCGGAATCAATTATTCCTACAAATTTCAAAAATTGTCCCAATGTTATGAATTCTGTTTCTATTTGAACATTTTTCATGCTTTTTACCTCAATAAATTATGTTTATTATAACACATTTTCGGCTTTTTTTCCAGTGTTTTTTGTTTATTTTTATTTGATCTTCCCTTTTTGGAGTTTTTATTGTTTTCTTGGCTGTTTTTGCTGTTTTTGCTCTTGGCTTTTTGCGAAAAAACGGCTTATTTATGTATTTATGTAAATACTATCTTGGTTTTGGAGTTTTTTTATAATTGAAAATGAAGAATTGTAAGCTTGAAGTCAGTTTTTTTAGTTCTCTTTTTGGTTAAATCGTTATTTTTTGGTTTTTCATTGCATAATTACATATTTATGTATTTATTTCCCTTTCTTTTTGCCTTTTATTTATTTGAAATCATTTAAAATTATAGTTTTTTTGTTTTTTTTGTGATTTTATATCGAGGGATTGACGAGGAAAAGGCCGTTTTTCTCGTTTTGCTCATAAATATTTATGTATTTACATAAAATGAAATTTAACTGTTCTAAAAACAACCCTTCATTTGCTCTGTGTTTGATTTGTTATTGCGTTTTTTGAGTGCTTGTTTGACTTAAATACATAAATACATATAGATGTAATGATTTAAATTTAGTTTTCGTGAAAGTGTAAATAAGTAATTACTTAAATACATACTTGTGGGTTGATTTTTTATAGAACCAATTGTATAATAAAAGGGACTTTAAAAAATTTTTACACCATTCCGACAATTTAAAACCGAAAAATATTTATTTTAGCTTTTTTTTAGCAATTTTTGTACATATTTACATATTGGTGTATTTATGTTTTTGTGGTTTTATGGTTGTTTGTATTTATGGGTTTATGGTTTTATTTATTTACGGTTGTTTTTGCCGGAATTTTTGAAAATTTTTGGGCTCTTTTGTGGGTATTTTTCTGAAAAAAAGAGATTTTTAACCTAAAAATCGCTTTATTGGGCTTTAATTTTTTTCACTTGGTTTGTTTTTTACCCCCGGGGGCTAATAAAATTACCCGTTTGAGAGTAAAATCGATTGTAACGCAAATTTTTCGGCTTTTCAGCGGTTTCGAAAAGGCGTTTAAAAACCCATCGCATTTTTACAATCACCTTTTATCTTTTGGGTTTGTTTTGCCTAAAAAACAGCTGTCAAAAAACAGAGGTTTTTGTAGGCAAAAGCACCCCAATTAGATGTAAAACCATAAAACCATATTTATTGTTTTATGGTTTTTTGTATTGTTTTATTTATGTTTTTATGGTTTGTTGTAAATTTGTATTTACATTTTTAAATATTTATGTATAATTGTATTTGTGGTTTTATTTTATTATGTATTTATGTATAAAATTATCCATTTTTTACGAAGGAGGATAAAATGAATTCTAAAACTATGCCGTTCAAAAAACGAGAAAACCCACTTGGGACAAATCCAAGTCCTGTGACCCAACAACCCGTTCAGCCGGTTGTTCAAAAAAGAGACAAATACACCGCAACTATGGATCGTGATTTAAGAAAAAGGCTTAAATTAGCTTCAGTTGAAAAAGGAATTGTTGTTTCGGAGTTTATCGAGCAATCAGTAAAGGAAAAATTGGAAAGAGAGGGGTTCTAAATGGCTGTTATTTCGACTTTTTGCAAGAAAGGCGGGGTTGGAAAAACAACTTTCATTGGTTATTTAGGCCATTACCATGCTTCAAAGGGCAAAAAAGTATTAATTATTAGTGTAGATGATCAAAACAGCATCTTCAAAATCTTTGGTGAAGAAGAAAAAATCTTCGAAAACAATGATAATTACCTTGAATTTTTAATTGCCGGCCACGCCGAGCTCGGGGATGTCTTGATTGAGGTCAGAGAAAACCTCTATTTAATCAAAACATTAAACACCGACAAGCTTTCCATGAAGCTAACGCTTGAGAGAAACCAAGAAAAAGTAATAAAAAAGATCATTGATGAGTATGATAATTACTTTGATTATATTTTAATTGATTTTCCGCCATCAAGCAGCCGATTAACAGAGGTTTTATTGGACATGAGCAACACTATTTTGATTGTAGTAGGCTTGGATAGTTTGGGATTGGGTGGTTTCTTTAACACTATTCAGTATTTTATTGATAACGACATCAATGTTGACGGAATAAAATACATCGTTCCAAACGGTTACAGCAAAAATCGTCGTGCTCCGAAGGTTTCTTTAGAAAAATTAATAGAACAAGGACGCGAATTTACTCCACATGCCATCGTCTTGCCGGCTTTGCAAGACAAATCAATCATTAAAAACTTACAAGCCGAAGGAATCAGCCCATTTGATCAAGTAAAACTCGAAAGATATGATCAAAACGCAAAAGATA
This sequence comes from Bacilli bacterium, assembly GCA_050177775.1. Classification (GTDB taxonomy): domain Bacteria; phylum Bacillota_I; class Bacilli_A; order ML615J-28; family CAG-698; genus UBA2253. Next base: position 6,577 of record JBFXGS010000020.1, read on the forward strand.
TATTGGAAAAAGAGTTAACAAACTTATTTAATCAAATAGAAATGTAAAAAGGCACCAAAAAAGTGCCTTTTTAATTTAATAAAACCAGAATATTTATGTAAATACGTAATTAAATGATCGAAAACAATTAAGAAACGCGTACAGGAAGAATAAGTTGCGTCAAATTAACGTCATAATCTCCGGTTATAATGAACGGTTTAATTTCTCCCGTAAAATGAATGGTAATTTCGGTTGAATCCATCGACTTAATGGCTTCTAAAATATATTTTGAACTAAAAGCAATTTGGAAGTTTAAAACATTTGAACAAGCTAGGGGAATAACTTCTTCTTTTACGGCTCCAATCTCATTGGTGGTTGAGGCAATTTCGATGGTTTTGTCTGAATTTAATGTAAATTTTATAATGCAAAACGAATCTAAAGAAGTAAACAAAGAAGCTCTTTCGATGGCCGCAATAATTTCGTTCTTATTAAACTTTATGCTTGTTAAAAAGTCAACAGGGATTAAATTACTGGTGTTAGGGAACGATCCATCGATTAAGCGTGTTTGAAATAAAATGTTTTTGTACTTGAAGAGCGCTTTTGATGATGAAAAATGAATTTCAATTGGTGTTTCATTCTCATCGATGATGCGATTTAGTTCGTCTAAACTCTTGCTAGGAATAACGGCGTTGATTTTGGGGAATTCGACATCATTAATTAAATATTTTTTGGCTAAACGGAAGCTGTCAGTAGCGATAACTTCTAATTTTCTTCCCTCAGCAACGAAAGAAACACCGGTAAGGATGACTCTTGTTTCTGAAAGAGACGTTGCAAAGGTGGTTTTTCTTATAATTGACTTAAGGTTTCCCACATCCATGCGAACAATTGTCTCAGAATCAGCAAAAGAAATCATTGGGTAGTTGTCTTTTTCTAATGCATTAAGGGTAAAATTGCTTCGATCGGCCAGGATTTTCACAATGTTTTCTTCAAAAGTTGAAAAATCAACTTCTTTTGATTCGATTTTACGAATAATTTCAATAAAATATTTTCCCGGGACAACAACAACGCCGTCTTCTTCAATCCGAACTTGCTTTTTGTCTTTTATAATCGTTTGAATTGAGATTTCATTGTTTGATGCGGTAAGAAAAACGCCACTTTCATGAGCTTCGATCTTTATTCCCGTCAAAACGGGCATTGGTGTTTTTGTAGAAAGAGCACGGCTGACGTAAGTTAAATTGAGCAATAATAAGTCACGATTAATTACAAATTTCATTCTTTATTCCTCTTCTTAATTTTATTTTGTATATTTATTTTTATTAGGTAGTGTTGATAAGTGGAAAACTTAGTCTTTTTTGATTTTTTTTACTAAAATGTCATAATCACATTTAACCAAATTGTTCGATTTAATTAAACTTTCTATTTTATCGATTGAATGAGAAACCGTCGCATGGTCGCGGTTTCCAAATTTTTCTCCAATTGTTTTAAGTGAAGGGTTGAACAGGGTTTTAAGCAAATAAATGGCGATTTGTCGTGCGTAGGCAACTTGTTGTTTCCTTGTTGAGGACTCTAATTCCGTAATCGGGATTTGATAATACAAAGAAACCTCTTTTTTCACAAGATCAAAAAAACCATTATTATTGTTTTTCTCTAAATCGCGCTCAGGAAGGAAACGATCAAGGGCAACATAAACATTTTCAACAGAAAAGGGAATATTTAAAGAAACGCAATAAGTGATATAGCGCCTCAGTGCTCCCTCTAAATCACGAATATTGTTTGTAAAATTATCAGCGATAATATCTAAAACCGATGAAGGGACATCCTTAGGATTCTCGATTAAGAATGACAATTTTCGTTTTAAAATGTTCATTCGCAGTGGTTTGTCGGGGACTTTAATATCAACCGATAACCCCCAATTAAAACGCGACTTCAATCTCGCCATCATATTCTTTAATTCCGTTGTCGAGCGATCGGAAGTAATGACGATTTGTTTGTTTAAGCCGTGAAGAGTATCAAAAACTTTAAAGAATTCTTCTTGGGTGGCTTGTTTACCCTCCAAAAACTGAATATCATCAACCAATAAGACATCAGCTGAGCGATATTTATGATAAAAAGCTTCAATGTTTTCTTTTCCTTTTTTAGTTGATGTATGAATAAAATAATCTTCAGTAAATTCTTGAGCCGTTGTATAAACCACATTGGTGTTTATGTCGTTGTCCAGAATATAATGGCCGATAGCCATCATTAAATGGGTTTTACCTAAGCCCACATCACCAAAAATATAAAGAGGATTGTATATTTTATCATGCGTTTCAGCAACTTTCATTGCTGATAAGAAAGCAAAACGATTACTTTCGCCGGTTTCAAAATTATCGAAAGTATATTCGGCTTTTAGGGGGCGTTTATTGATGGTGTCCTTAGTAGTAATCGAAACTTTTTCTTGTTCGACAGCATCTTCTTTTAGAATAAATTTAAAACGGCATTGTGTTTTCGAAATGCTTGCACAAATTTTGTTCAGTTTCTCTTGATAAAACTTTTCAATGCGAAAACGAACTAAAGCGTTCGGAACAACAATGTATATTAAATTGTTTTCGGTTTTGAATACTTCATTAACATCCGCAAAAAGGCTTAAAAAATCAGTTTCGTCAAGCTCATTTTTTAAAGTTAATAAAGTTTGTTGCCAAAGCTTCAAACTATCTTCCATAAACACACCCCGTTTATTTACCATTAAATAATAACACAATTTAAATAAATAATAAAGCGAAAAATAAAAAAACATCAAAAAGCATCGGTATCAGCTTTTACCCTGTTGATAACTTGTGGATAAGTTATCAACAAAGCAGGAAAACATTTCACAATGCGGAAATGAGGAAAGAAAAAAAGGGTTAAAGTCAAAAAATCATTGCATTAAAAGTTGTTTATGGTACAATATTAATTATGAAATTTATCAAAGTGGAGGAAAGTAACCACCAGGTTAATGAAAATTATGAGCAAACAAGTAAAAAACGATCCCTTCATTCAAATTCTCGATTTTCCAAATACAATAAATTTAATTACCTTGCTTTTCGTAATTATTACTTATGGGGTGGTTCTTTTATTGTTGGCCCAAGTAATTACGCCAGAGCTGGATTATGTGATTGAGCTAAACTATCCGAAAGCAACTTACAACAACGAAATAAATCCTTATGTTTTTGTTCGCGGAACGGCTGTAAATGTAAGCGAAGATGAAGACATCAAGGATTTAAAAACTCAATACCGCGTTATTGCTTACATTAATGCGATTGCTCCGGCGCTACCAAGCAATATCTTTTATTCATATAGTGCACTTGACAACGGCGGGATGATGAACTACTTCTTTGAATCGTCAAGACCAGGGAAAACACTCCCCGTGTTTCACCAAGTAGTGGCCAGTTCGGAATACCCGAGCGGGGATCGATATACAAAGTACTTCGTGAAAGTAAGTTATGATTTAACCGTGGGAACAGAGGTCACAAGAAAGACGCTAGAGCTTTCAGAAGAAGCCTTACACTTAAAGAAATCAGAATTAAATGATCGAAAATTTCAATCATCAGCCATTTTAGAAGGAATTTTGGAAGTCAAATTTACCTTTAACGATGATGGACCATCGACACCTCAATATGATACAAATATTGACATTATGTTTGATTCCACAAGCCCTTACCACGTGAACCTTCAATCATGGATTGTCACCGAAGACGGAAAGATATTTCCTTACCTTGGCATTTATAATTATTGCACACCAAAAGATCTTGATCCTTGGTATGAAACATCCGTTTATAAATTTATAAAGCCAAAAACCATATATTTAAAATTAGAATACACCGACCAAAACAATTTAGTAACCCCTTTTTATTATAAAGTGGATGTAAATACGCTTTTGAATTCAGAAAATTAAAATCCCGATAAAAAAACTTGACTTAAAACACAAAATATAATATAATATCGAAAGCATGGTTTAATATAGGAGGTGCCTGTATGAAAAGAACATACCAACCGAATAAACGCAAACATATCAAGACTCATGGGTTTCGTGCCCGGATGGCGACTGTCGGTGGAAGATTAGTCTTATCACGTAGACGTCAAAAGGGTCGTTATAGACTGACTGTATAAACAAAAAACTTGGACCACTCGAAAGTCAAAAATAATCGGGGTGGTCTTTTTTTGTTTATCGAAAGGGCATTATATGAATCAAAAATACAGTTTAAAGAAAAACCATGAAATTGAAAAACTGATAAAATTGCGACAAAGTGTCGGCAACAAGTATTATGCCATTTATTTTGGAATCACAAACAAACCACTTGCTCAAGTAGCTATTTCACCATCAAAAAAAATCACAACCGCAGTCGCTAGAAACTATGAAAAAAGAGTAATCAGAGAAATACTCCGTCCTCAATTATCGGAACTGGCGTTTGTGAAAATGTTGATAGTGGTCAAGTTAACGGCTGGTGATTTATCGTTTGTTCAAAAACAAGAACAAATAAACTTTTTAATTAACAAAATAAAAGAACAAAAAAACAAAGAGGAGAAGAAATGAAAGCAAACTACAAAAAATATTTATTTGTGGCGCTCGTTATCATTGGACTTTTTTTGTTTAGCAGTTGTGCAGGAACAAGTGAAGTTGAATATAAACCAATTGATGGCGTTAAAGGAATAGGCGATATTCTCGTATGGCCAATGGCCGCACTAATGTGGTTAATCGGAAAAAGCATCGCTTTTGAATATTATGGAATTGTCATTTTAGTGGCCACCATCATCGTTCGTACTTTAGCTTGGCCAATTTATGCAAAAACCAATGATATGACATTGAAAATGCAATTAATGGGTCCAGAACAAGCCAAACTTGAGCAGAAATATGCTGGGAAAACCGACCCAGAAAGCAATCAAAGAAAACAAATGGAACTAATGCAATTGTATAAGAAGTATGGAATTGGCATTGGAGGGTGTTTACTTCAATTAGTTCAATTGCCAATTTTTATATCATTTTACCAAACGTTGCAAAGAGTGCCAAAAACACTGGGCGCCCAATATCAATTTGATTTTTCTTTTTTGAATACGCAATTCTTTGGAATCGACTTGTATGCGACACGAAGCGCCAGCACTTATCAAAGTTGGGGAATCATCGTTTTAGCAATTCTTGTTGGTGCCACCCAAATTACCAGCCAATTAATTGCGACTCATCGCCAAAAAAAGGTCAAAGCCCAAAACCAAGCATCCGTTCCGGCTTATCGTCAAACAGCTCAAACCGATGTTCAGAAGCAGACCGAAACAACAATGAAAATAATGATGTATGGTATGACGGTCATGATGATGTTCTTTGTTTATAATAGTACCGCCGCCTTGGGATTCTACTGGTTGGTTGGTAATCTTTATTCGACATTACAAGGTTATTTTGGATATAAAAGTAGCCAAAAACGCCTTATTCAATTAAAATCAAAAATATAAGAGGTGTATTATGCGAAGAAAAACATACGAAGTGAAAACAGTTGAAGAAGCAAAACAATTAGCTATCGCCGATTTTGGAGTTAAAGAATCCGATTTAACCTTCACCATTGTCAACGAGAAAAAAGGCTTTTTAGGAATAGGAAGCAAAATTGAAGTGGAAGCGGTCATGGACGCCGATGGAATCACCCGCGGAAAAGAATACATTCAAATGATTTTAGACAACAACAACATCCAAGGCTTTATAGAGAAAAAAGTTCGCGGAGATAATGTTGAATTTAATATCGATGCGGGAGATTTTAATGGTTACTTGATTGGCAAAAATTCACGAAACTTGATTGCACTGCAAATTTTAGTTTCCACAGTCGTCAATAAATATTACAACGAAGAAGAGGAACCAAAAACCGTAATGGTCGATGTTGGGGGATACCGCAAACGCCGCGAAAAAAATCTTGAAAACATGGCGGTAGATTTTGGAAAACAAGTTTCGCGCTCAAAACAAAAAATCCAACTTGACTATTTAAATGCTTATGAAAGAAAGATTATCCACAACAAACTTTCAACTTGGAAAGATGTTCGAACTTACAGTGTTGGTGAAGAACCAAACCGATTCTTAATTATTGAACCTCGCGACACTTCAAAACCCATTGAAAGCAAAACACCGGAAACAAACGAAATCAAAAATCCCGAATGAATCGGGATTTTTTTAATCAGTGTCAGCATTTACTTTTTCTAATTTAGTGGCAAGGATGGTTGGATTTTCAAGGATTCTTTTTAGTAAACGCAATGAATTAGCGTAGTATAAGCCATCACAAAAGCGCTCATCGGTGACAACGCCAAGGTTCATCACTTTTTTCGCAACAATTTCGGTTTCGCCTTGAACAAAGGCTTCCATTTTTTCTTTTCCCATACTAACAAATAATCCCGTTGTTCCAAAATCATACAAATGATGATAAATAAAATCCATTTTAATGGACTTTAGGTTTGTAACAAAAAAAGTCGTGTGAAAAGGAGAAGCCGCGATGATTTTTTTAGGCAACATTCCATGTTTGTCAAGCCATTTAAAAAAACCAACGGCAAACTTGATTAAGAAATTAGGAACGGATGTAAAAAACTTAGCGGTCTTGTCAGTTTCGTTGTTGGCTTTTACATGGGTGTTTTCAACAATCGCTTGATCCATTTTTTCTTTTATTTCATTAATGGTTTCTAAACCGGTAAACGGCAGTTTGATGGTTGTTTCTTTTCCGTCATCTTTTAATGTTTTTTTAACGGCAAAGGAAACGTAAATTAATTTTCGTTTATAGTGTTTTCCGTTCATCACAAACCGATTTAATTGCGGTCTTAAAGCAATAAGACGGACAACCGCGGCCACAACAATGTGCATATAATTAAAAGAAACCCTGTTTTGCTTCTCTAAAGCAATAAATTCATCAAGGGGATCACAAAGAACGGGGTATAAATAGGAATTTTGGGAATCGTGGCGAGCACTCATAATATGAGGAACGATTTTAAAAATGGGGTCAATATTCTTAATGCGAACGCCATCACTTCGTTTTCCAAACATAAATAAACCTCCGGATGAGTAATTTTATCATAAACAATCTAGAAAGTAAAATAAAAAAAGGCCCAAAGGCCTTAGGATTGTAAATATGATTGCTCCAAATTTTTCAGATAGTTAACAAAAGGAGTAATATTTTTATTAACTTTATATTCTTCAAGCATTTGGAAATATTTGTCACGATCAGTAAAAGGAATAATAACCGGAGCAAGGCCGTTTTGTAACAACAAAAGAGTTAAAACTAAACGAGCACAGCGGCCGTTTCCATCAAGAAAAGGATGGATTTTCACAAGTTGTAAATGGCTATAAGCTATTTTTTCAAAAAGATCACCCTGTTCATCGCTCAGAGTATCGAAATATTTTTTCATTCGATCATAAACTTTCACATGACTGGGTGGTGTGTGGTTGGAACCGCGAACCGAAATGTCGACATTACGGTATAATCCGCCAATTCCTAAGTTATCCATTAAGATCTCGTGGATATCTTTTAATTTGTTTTCATCAAAAGACAGATTGTTATGAAACATGTCCATAATAAAAGAAAAGGCTTTTGCAAAATTATCAATTACTAAAGTTTTCTTGGAATCAAAGGCTTCTAATTTTCCCGCCAAAACATCGCGGACATGGCTTAAGGTTACCCAATCATTTTCATAAGCTAAAGAATTGAAGATGAATTGTTCTTTAAAGTTGGGATCAAGCTGTCGGGAATTAAATTTTAACGATGCTAATTCCTGCATCTTTACTAGTGGCCAATCACTCATCTTTACACCTCCAGATAAGAACTAACCTCATTATAACATGGGGGGCTTTTTTTCACAACAACAATAATATTATTGAATAAATGAGAAATTTTGAGTATAATAAATTAAAGTTGAGAAAGAAGTAAAAGTATGTTCTTGTTGATAAAATTTATTAAGCGCATATTGTTAGCCGTTTTAGCGGTTTTTATCGTTTTTTTAATTAACGGAATGACGGAGAAGATTTTTGTCAATGATAAAATCAACGATTTTAAAAAAAGAGGCGAATTAATCATAACCGCCGACAGCAATCCGCATAATCACTATTACCTTGTTAATCCCGAATATGATTATGAGGACATTAGTCGCTCGATCTTTGATATGGATTTACGAATAATCGGCGCCAAAGCGGATGTCATTGTTACGAACCGAAATCCGATGCGCCATGAACCGATGATTGCTTGGGCAATAGGTTTACTTTCTCAAGCCTTCTTTTTAGGACATGCCACCATTAACGAAGACGATGATGGCCGATACATGTACGAAGTAATTGGGAATAGTTCCAACCCCGACAATAATGTGGTGGCAAAAACATATAACGACTGGATTACTTTTGAAGAACAACTAGGAGAAGAAGGCGTCTCTCCGTTAATCATTGGCTTAAGAGCCAAGGACACAACGGATGAAGAACGTGACCAAATGGTTGAATTTGCCAGCGAACAAATGGGAAAACCGTACAATTATACTTTTTTATTTAATCGCGAAAATTCTTTTTATTGTACCGATTTAGTAAGTAGGGCTTATTCTAAAGCCGGAACAAACATCAATTATGATTTTTTAGCGACCACTGGGATTGACTTAATTGTGAGTCCAAAACTATATATCATTTTCATCAGAGAAACAATCATCATCAACGATGAAAAACATTACAATTTTTATTATTTAGGGTAAGGGAGAAGCATATGGAAGAGACAATTGTTGCTTGTGCAACCGTCCCTGGGAAAAGCGCTTTGGCGATCATCAGGCTCAGCGGCGAAAAAGCGATTGCGATTGCAAATAGTGTTTTTAAGGGAAGCAATTTAGAAAAAGCGCCAACCAGAACGATCCACTATGGTTATATTGTCAATCAAAACCAAACGATTGACGAAGTCTTAGTTTCGGTTTTTAAAGCTCCCAAAACTTTTACAGCCGAAGATGTAATCGAAATTAGCTGTCACGGCGGTATGTTTGTGACCAACCAGATTTTACAGCTTTTGTTGGAAAAAGGGTGTCGAATGGCGGAACCGGGAGAATTTACCAAACGCGCTTTTTTGAATGGTCGCATTGATTTAACTCAAGCCGAAGCGGTGGCGGACATCATTGATTCTCAAACTCACAGCAGTTTAAAAATGGCGAATATTGGATTAAGGGGCGATGTAAAAAACATGATTATGCGTTTTCGCGATGAACTTATAAACAGCATTGCGAAAATCGAAGTTAATATTGACTATCCCGAGTATGAAGATGAAGAACAAATCACCAATGAAGTTTTAAAACCAACCATTGCTCATTTGTTGACTCAGATTGAAGAAATTATCCAAAAAAGTCAAATTTCAACCATTTTAAAACAAGGAATAACAACCGCCATTATTGGAAAACCCAATGTGGGGAAATCAAGTCTATTAAATGCCCTTTTACGTGAAGAACGAGCGATTGTAACCGACATTGCCGGAACAACCAGGGATTCCATTGAAGCAACAGTCAATTTAGGGGGGCTTATCTTAAACATCTTCGATACCGCCGGAATTAGAGATACCATGGATATCATTGAAAAAATCGGAGTTGAAAAAACGAAGAAAATTATTGAAAAAGTATCTCTTATCATATTAGTCTTTGATTATAGCCAAGAGCTGGATGAAAACGATGAAGCCATTTTAGAACTGACTAAAAACAAAGAAAGAATCATCGTCGTAAATAAACAAGATTTAAAGAAAAGACTCGACATCAATCGGCTTCCTAATGCTTTCTTAATGTCGGCTTTTAACGAACAAGACATTAACAGGCTTGAAGATAAAATCCGAGAAGTTTGCCACATCACGAATATCCAAGAACTGGACAATACCTATATTGGTAATGCCAGACAGATTGCCAAATTGAAAGAAGCAAGTAATCGGTTGCTTGATGCCCAAAAAAGTTTAGAAAGCAAACAACCAATTGACATTATCAATTTAGATTTAACAGCGTCTTGGCAAGCTTTGGGAGAAATAATTGGGGAAACGGTTGATGAAGCGCTTGTAAAAGAACTGTTTTCAAAGTTTTGTTTAGGGAAATAAAGTATAAAAAAGGGATTAATAATTCGTTTATTAATCCTT
>JBFXGS010000021.1:0-16377 GCA_050177775.1 Bacilli bacterium
TTAGGGATTGATTTTAGGAAACCCCTTTATGGTTTATCGTCCTGATTTTGGCCTTGGAAGCGATGTTTTTACTTACTACACTTTTTATTCCTTGTTTGATACTCTTAATATTATCGCGATTATTCTCCCTATTAAATGGATTGGATTTGAATATGGCTTCTTTATTGGGGTGCGACTTTATTTCTCGGGAATTTTCTTCATATGGCTTTTAAAATATCAAAAAATTCATAATTATAAAGCACTACTATTGGCAAGTCTTTTTTATATTTTTAACGTTACGGTTCTTTATTCGGCTTTTCGACATCCGATGTTTATTAATGGCGTTTTGTGGTTGCCGCTTATCATATTGGGAGCCATGAAGTGTTTAGATAAAAAACCACCTTACTTATTATTAGTGGGCGCCTTTTTAGCTTTTATTACGCAATTTTACTTAACTATTTATGCGGCTGTTGCTTTTGAAGTTTTTGTGATCATAAAGCTATGGCTGCAAAGAAAAAAAACAACTAAAACCGCGTTATTTAAAGATTGGATGCGAGTCAACCTTTGGTTTGCGCTTGGGATTTTGTTAGCGGGTTTTGTTTTAGTTCCCCAACTATTGGCGGTTTATTATGGTGCTCGAGCTCAAACCAAAGGTCTTCTCTTCTTTGATAGCTTATATTATTTAGCGACCTTTTCCTCATTTTTCATTCCGATGGTTAGCTCAAGTTATACTTCCGGCTTAGGAAATGGTTTGGTTTTCTTGTTAACGCTGATTTTTTTCTTTCAGAACAAAAAAGATTGGAAGACGATTTTCTTTACGTTTTTTTCCCTAATGCTGTTAGTGCCTTTTTTTGGTTATACGATCAATGGTTTCTCATACGTTAACAATCGGTGGAGCTATATTTTGCTCTTTCCCGCCGGTTTAGCACTGGGCGAAGTTTTGGATAAAAATGAAATAATCCCAACAACGCATATGAAAAGGCCAACACAGTTCTTGATGAGCTTATTTGTTGCCATGGCGTTATGGTTGTTAGGTTATCTTGGCACCAAGTGGTTTAGCAAACCAGCGAATCTTTCTTGGCAAATTTCCATTGCCAACATCATTGTTTGGGTATTAATCCTGATGAATAATCAACATTTTTTGGATGGGTTTTTTTCAAAAATTAAACCTCTTTCTTTAAAATGGGTACCCAAGTTACTAATCACTTCCTATGTTGTTTTTGGGCTGGCCATTAGTTTACTCTATGTCTTCTCACAGACAACCGATACAAATTTAGCCGCTTACGACCATCAAGAAGCTTTTGATCAATTTCCTGAAGATGGATTTTATCGGATTGATCAAAGTAGTTATGTCTTAAGAAGCGATTATTTAGGAAACGATAACTTGGTTTATGGCTTTAATAGCCCTTATACTTACAATTCAATGGTACCTGGGGCAATGGCCAATGTTATTGACTATTATAATGTCTACAACTTAAATAGCACAGTTGGGTATACGGGTTTTAATAATCGAACAGCCTTAAACGCCATCAATCAAGTAAGATATATGATGATCAAAGCACAAGACAAAAAAGCCACGCCCTATGATTTTTTAGAATCTTTCCGTTTTAATATAAATGAAGTTGTTAATCCTACCATTGCCAATGGGGGAACTTTAAGTGGCCAACTTGAAGAAGTAATTGTCTACGAAAGCAATCATTTTCTTCCTCTGGGTTTTGTTTATCACCAGTATGTAAGTCAAAGTCAAGCTGATGAAATGAATGCGGTTGAAAGAGAAAACTTGTTGCTAACACATGCTTTAGTTCAAGAAGAAAAACCGCTTATTGCCTATAACCCGATTAACAAACAACTTAGTGAAAATGTTTTTTTTAGTAAATTAGTCAAATCAGGAACAACTTATCTTTGTGAAGAGGGAGCGTTCCTCACTTTCACAATCCCAACCACTTTAGGAATGGATGTTTATTTTCATGCTGATGTTTTTCGCGAACTGGACAATCACAAAGTAAACTATTATGTAGAAGCCTATCAAAACGAACAATTAATCAGCCGGTTTCGGGAAACGTTGTATGCGAGAGGGACCTTCTTCTATTATGACAACCATGAACCGCTCATTAATTTGGGATCGTTTGCCAGTGGAAATATCGAAGTAAAAATCAGCTTTGATCCCGGACGCTATGAAATTGCTAATTTAGGATATTATTTAAATGATGTTTCTGGTATCAACAACCAAGTTAATCAGTTAAAACAAGAGCCGTTAACCAATTTAACATTTTCATCCCATGGTTTTAGCGGTGACATTACTTTAAATGAGGACGGTTTATTGTTTATATCTTTACCTTATAGCTCAGGCTTCAAGGCGTTTGTGGATGGAAAAGAAGCTATCATAAAAAAGGTCAATATGGGATATATGGGATTATCTTTAGAGCAAGGGGAACACAAAATTACGTTTGCTTATCAAACACCAGGCATGAATATCGGACTTCTTTTGTCAGCAGGAAGTATAATAGTTGTCTTGGGTTTGGTTTTAATTGATTTCAGAAAGAAGCGTGGTGATCATTAAAAAGTTTTTAGAAAGCACGTGGTTTATAGTGATTATTTATGCGGCCACTTTAGGATTTTGGTATCTTAAAAATCAATTATTGGCGGTGGCCTTTAGCCTTGCTGTTGGTTTGCTGTTGGCTTTATTTAAAACCAAAAAAGTTGTGTATACCACCTTGGGGCTAGGAATTCTCATCAATTTTCGCGATACAAGCTTTGAATTCAACCAAATAAGTGTTTATGCCATTGTGGGAATTTTATTCCCGTTTGCTTTATATAGTTTTATTAAAACAAAGTTTAATTTTAAAGATTTAATTTTAATCGCCTTTTTTGTTTATTTAGGAGCTAATTTATTATCGTTAATAACCATCCCTCATCATTTACTCGACGAGGGAATCGCCGGTGTTTTGCAAACATTGGCTTTTGTTTACCTCTACATGTATCTGCACAATCGAAAAGAGCAAAATGATCATGAATATATTGCGAAAAGCTATTGCTTATTTGGATTAACCATTTTTCTGGAATTTATGTTGTTTATTGCCAGCTTTAAGGGAACCTATACTTGGGATAAATCGATTGAGTTGGGATGGGGAGTGACGAATTCCATCGCGATGGTCCTTTTAATGATTTTACCGATTGTCATTTATTATTTATTGAAGCGCCCGAAACATCTTTATTTGGTGGCATTAATAATTTCGTTGTTAACTTTTTTGATTTTGACACTTAGTAAAGCGGCTTATGTGGTCTTGGCGTTATTGTTTATTCCTTTTTTGTTGTTCACTTATTTTTCACGAACAACCAAAGAACAAAAGAAATATTATTGGGTCTCTTTTGCGATGGCATTTGTTTTTTCCCTAACCTCCTATTTAATTGCGACCTCTTCCGAACAACTTGTAGAAGGATTTAAAACGTATATTTTACGAATGGATGAACGAGGGTGGTTTAATGATGTGGCCAGACTCGAAATATACAAATACGCTTGGGATTTATTTAAACAAAATCCTATCTTTGGGACGGGCTCATTTACCGCCGGGTACTATTTAACGCTTAGTTTTAATGCGCCTTTGCTTAAGCATTACCATAATTTCATTATGCAGATGCTGGCAACCGTCGGCAGTGTCGGCTTTTTGGCTTTTTGTTTTTTAATTATTGCCATGATAAAAAAAGCTTTTTCTTATAGCCTGTTTAATATTTGTGTTTTGTTTGCATTATTGGCGATGATAATTCATGGGTTAATGGATAATACTTTCCACAACCCCTTAATCATGATTAACGTGGTAATTTTAGTAGCATACTTAGAGGATGCTCCCCCAATTTCATTAAAACCAATTTTAAATAAATATAAAAAGATAACCACAAATGAAAATCCGGGATAAACCCGGATTTTTTATCGGCCCACGCCCATTTTTTGATAAACTTGATTTAGCTTTTTTTTCGCAATTTCCCGAGCTTGGGTCCGACCTTTATCAAGAAGATTGGTTAATTCCGAAGAATTGACAAAATAATGATAACGATTTTGAATCTCCTCTATTTCTTTCACAACGATTTCCGCTAAATCGCCTTTAAAATCGCCATAGCCTTTTCCTTGGTAAATATTTTCAATTTCCGCGAAAGATTTTTCGGTAATAACAGAATAGATGGTCATCAAATTGGCAATGCCCGGTTTTTGTTCGGGGTCATAATGCACGAAAGATTCACTGTCGGTAACGGCCGATTTGATTTTTTTGCGAATTTGCGAGAGCGGTTCGAGCAAAAACACACAACCCCGGTCATTGTCGGCGGATTTGTCCATTTTTTTGGAAGGATCCTGTAAATCCTTGATTCGCGCCCCTTTTTCTTGAATTAAGCCTTCAGGAACAGTAAAAGTATTTCCAAACCGATTGTTAAAACGAATAGCAAGATCGCGAGCAAGTTCTAGATGTTGTCTTTGATCTTCGCCGACGGGAACAAACTTGGCATCATAAAGTAAAATGTCCGCAGCCATCAACGCCGGATAAGTAAACAAAGCCGCACTCACGCCTTGAACTTGTTTCACTATTTTATCTTTGTACTGGGTCATGCGTTCCAGTTCGCCCATGTAAACTAACGACTGCATGATATAAGCCATTTCCGCATGTTCGGAAACCTCGGATTGGATAAACAAGGTGAGGTTCTCGGGTTTTAAACCACAAGCCAGATAAAGAGCAGCGACATTTTTGATGTTTTGTTTTAAAACACTAGCATCCTGAGGAGTAGTTAAAGCATGCAAATCCGCCACAAAAATAAAGAATTCATAATTCTTCATTTTTTCTTGGAATTTCACAAAATTTCTTAATGCTCCTAAATAATTACCCAAAGTAGGAATTCCGGTGGGCTTAACGCCCGATAAAACAATATTCATAAATCCTCCAATTAAAAATGTCCTTAAAAATTGCTTTTAAGGACGAATATATTCCGCGGTACCACCTTAATTTATTGTTGTCAATACTCTCAAAGTTCTTAACGCGAACGATACGTCAACGCATTTCCTCGTTTCACTCCAAGCCCCATTCTGAGTGGTCTTTGATGTTGCTTCCACTATCCAACACTCGCTAAACATTGATGTTCACTCATACTTCTGCTTATCATTGCTTCTGGTTCCAATTATACGCTTAATAATCATAATTTTCAATACAAGTCTTTAAAAATATGAAAAAAGCCAATGTAAGCGATTTCTTTGTAATAAAAACAACAAAAAAGGGAAAAAACATGGAAATAAAGCGCTTACCAAAAAAATATTTGTTGACACTTTGTTGTGCGATGTGTATAATAAGATTAATCACATAGTGCTATTTGCACGAGTGAAAAAAATGGGAGGAAAAAATGAAAAAATTCTTAAGTTTATTTTTCTTTTTGGCTCTTGCGTTAGTTTTTGTCGGCTGTAAGGAAGAAGAGTATACACTCACTCTTACCGGCCCAGAAACCGTAAAAGTCGGAGAAACAATCACTTTAGTTCCTGCGACAGAAAAGCCAGAAGCTGTATTTGTTTGGTCATCAAGCAATACCGCTCGAGCTACTGTTAATAATGGCGTTGTAACCGGTGTTGCTACTGGTGAAGTTATTATTACAGTTAGTGTAGAAGGCGTTGGCGAAAAATCAATAATTATCTCTGTAACACAATATTCGTTTGCATTAGCAGGCGATACAAGTGTTAAAATTGGTAAGACCTTGACTTTAACCGCAACAACTGACAAGCCTTCTCCAGCTTACACTTGGTCAACAAGTGATGCAACCGTTGCAACTGTAGCAAACGGTGTTGTTACTGGCGTTAAAGCTGGTACTGCAACAATCACTTGCGCTCTTGCTGGTGTTGGTCAATTAACTAAAGTTGTCACTGTACGTGCGTTAACTACTTTAACAGTTGGTTCTACAACTGAAGCCGGTGTTAACATGTTCAGTACATTCTGGGGAAACAATGCTACTAATGCTGATATTCGTACTTTAACATTCGGATATGGCACAGTATCATATCAAAAAGAAGCTGCTCGTTACATGCTTGATCCAACAGTTGTAAAAGAAATGGTAGTTACTGAAAATGAAGATGATTCCAAGACTTATACAATTGAAATCAATCAAGGTTTATTATGGAACGATGGAACAGCTATTGATGCAAAAGACTATGTATTCCCAATGTTGTTAGCTATTAACCCAGTATTTGCAACCGCAATTGGTAAATCATTAACAACAACAGGCGACATCGTTGGCAGTAAAGAATATGCTGCTGCAGCTACTAACCCGGATGGATTAGCAGAATTACCAGGTGTTGACCTATTAGGAACTCACAAGTTCTCCATTACTATTAATGCTGATCGCTTCCCTTATTACTATGAATTCTTATACTATTCTGCAACTCCATGGCCAATGCATGTAATTGCTCCTGCTGCTGACATTGAACAAGGAACAAACGGCGCTAAGATTACTGGTACTTGGACAGCAGAAGCTTTACAAGCAACAGTTGATAAAGATGGTGCAGGCTATCGTTATGATATTAGCGTAACTTGCGGTCCTTACAATCTATATGATTTTGATGAAGCGACTTCAACTGCTACTTTAAAGATTAATGACAAATATGTTGGTGACTATCAAGGTCAAAAACCAGACATCGACAATATCGTTTTCAAATACGTTCAAACAGCAACACAAATGCAAGCCTTATTAAATGGCGAAATTGACATTATTGAATCCGTTTCCGGTGGCGATGCTATTATTGCCGGATTACAAGAAGTTGCTTATGGCAACATTAACTTCTCAACATTCTCTCGTAACGGTTTCGGACACATTGCATTCCACTGCGACCCTCCTGCAGGACCAACAGCGGATGTTGAAGTTCGTCAAGCCATTGCTTACTTAATTAACCGTAACTTATTTTTGGAAACATACACTCGTGGATACGGTGTTCTTCCTAATGGTCAATATGGTTTAGCACAATGGATGGTTGGCGCATCTGAAGATGAAAACGGCGTTGTACAAGGCCGTGACAAAGATGGCAACCTCGTTGCATTAAATTCATATAGCTATGATCCGGCAAAAGCTGTTCAATTACTTGAAGCAGCCGGCTGGAATAAGAACGCTACTGGTGGCCCATATGTTCAAGCTGCTGATAAAAGTTCGGTTCGTTATAAATTAGTTGGAACAGAACTTGTAAAATTATCAGTTCCTTGGGCTAATACAACCGGTAACCCAGTATCTGACTTAATTCGTGCTCAATTATTACCAAACGCAAAAGCAGTTGGTATGGAAATTAAAGATCAACCAATGGATTTCAATACATTGTTATACACTCATTATTATGGCGCTGATGGCGATGGCTACGGATTACCAAAAGATGAAGACGGCGATGGAAAATGGACAATTGCTGATATTCCTGCATATGAAGCAGAAGAGCAAGATGCTCGTGAATACCATATGGTTAACTTAGGTACAGGCTTCAATACTGGTTTATTTGAACCATACTATGATGTTTCCATTGAGTACTGGGGCTGGGACGGCGGAGCTAACATCAACTACTTGTTTGATCAAGAAATGCTTGATGCCGCTCAAAAGATGATGAGAGCCGCTACTGATGAAGAATACTTATATGCATGGCAACAATATCAATTAAGATTTAATATCTTATTACCATCATTACCATTGTATTCTGATATGTATCATGCTTTCTATTCTCCTAAGTTAAAGAACTATGAAGTTACAGCTGAATGGACATTAACCGAAGCCGTATTATACGCGTACATTGAAGGATAATTAATTCGGCCGATTAGACATTAAATTAAGGAGATTGGTTAATAGCCAATCTCCTAATTTTTGAAAAAAGGAGGAAACTAGTTTGTCTAGATATATTGTAAAAAGAATATTATACATCTTCTTTGTTGCTTTTATTATTACCGTGATTTTGTTTTTACTATATAAATCAATTCCCGGTGGTGATATGGCGCGTGTAATGGCCTATGTTGACCAATCCTTAAAGCAATCGGATCCTGATTTATATGTTTTAATGATAAAACAAGCCCAAATTGATTTGGGAATTGGGCAACCGCTTATTTTACAATACTTTATGTGGTTAAGTGAAACTTTACAAGGAAACTTAGGATATACCTTACAAAGCCATGTGGAAGTTTTACATTATATTAAAGCGCCAATGCTTAATACCATTAAACTAAACATCTTTGTTTTAGTGTGCGTCTTTTCTATCACCTTCCCTTTGGGTATTAAAACAGCCGTTAAAAAATATTCAACTTTTGATAACGGCGTTCAAGTCTTTACCATCGTTGGAATGTCAATTCCAAGTTTTTTCGTTGCCTTAATTTCCATTTTAATTTTTTCAGCATGGCTAAGAATTTTACCTAGTAGTGGAAGCAACTCGGGAATTATTGTCCGTGAAACAATGACTTGGTTCCAAATTTTATTGGATGACTTGAAGTACATGGTTTTACCCGTGTTTGTTTTAACTATATCATCATTGGCGGGAATAACGCGATATGTTCGTGGAACAATGATTGATATCTTAACTCAAGACTACATCCGCACAGCGCGAGCTAAAGGATTACGTGAAAAAGTAGTTATTTATTCCCACGCTTTCCGCAATGCTATGATTCCTGTTGTCACAATTATGACCGGTTGGATGTTAGGCATATTTGGCGGATCTACTATTACTGAAACCATTTTCGCTTGGAAGGGAATGGGGAAAACCCTATTTGATGCCCTTATGCAAGGACCGGACTATGCTGTCATTCTCGCGATGAATCTCTTCTATACAATGCTCGGCTTAGTCGGGAATTTATTATTGGATTTACTTTATACCGTTGTTGATCCAAGGGTTAAGTTGGGGTAGAATATGAAAAAAAGAAATTTATTTCAAAATATAAAAGAGATCTTTATTGTTATTGGTCGAACTATAAAATCGACATTCCGTAGAAGTTTCTTAGGAACGCACAAAGAAATGACGATTTTAGAAGAAGAAGCTGTTCAAAGCCCTTTAAAAGTAACAGCCAAGAAATTTATTAAAAATAAACTAGCAATAGTTGGTTTGACGGTCTTTTTATCCGTATTGTTGTTCTGCTTTGTTGGTAGCATTTTTATAAAAGCGGACATTTACTATGTTAATAAAACGCAATCAAATACCAGTCCGGGATTCACATTATTATCAGTTCCGAAGGATTTACAAGAAAACGGAATTTTAGATATCGCTATCGGTGCCACTTACAGCATGGGCATTGATAAACAAAATAACGTTTATATCTGGGGTGTTGATATTGAAGATATGGCCGAAGCTTTTAGTGGTGGTGGCGCCCAACCCGTTGATATCAAACGGGGTCAAGAATTGACAAAAGGGTTAAAGGCGACTAGAGTTTGGGCGGGAACGGAACATTTTATTTTAGAACAAATGGATGGTTCTTTGGTTTCCTTTGGGCTTGTTACCGAAACTATTTCTTTTAGCCACACCATAATCCCGACCAATTTAGCAGTTAAAAGTTTATCAGGAATGACGACTTATGTTAATGTTGTGGAAGCCATTGCGGATGATGGCGGCGTTTTAGAAGTAATTGCTGAAAACCAAGTAACCATGGTTATCACTAAAAAAAACCGGGTGTTCATGTGGGGTAATACAGCTAAGCGTCCGTACAATTTAACCGTTGCTTTAAAAGATATAAAACCGGTGTATGCGGGATTTTCTCGAGAAAACATTACTTTCTTACTTGACTCAGGAAAAATAAAAGTAGTAGGAACCGGTTCAATCTCTTCGAATATTCCATCGATATTATTAGGACCAAACGCGAAAGGTAAACAACTTGTGACAACAGCAGGCAGTGCCGTTGTTCTTCGTGAAGATGGAACCATAATCGCTTGGGGAGATAACTTATCCAAGGAACTTGAATTAGATCCAAGAATCCAAGGACATGTTGTAAAAATCTCGAAAGCAGCTGTTGGGTCTGATAACTATCAGCATTTATCAGCTGTTTTGGATGATGGTTCCGTTTATTCTTGGGGAAGTCCAACCTATGGAGCAACGGATGTTCCTAAAAAACTTTCTGAAGGAACAGAGGCGGCTAATGTTTATTCAAGCTTCTTCCAAAACTATGTTACCGATGCCGAAGGAAACCTTCTTGGTGTATGGGGTTTGAAAGGCCATTTATTCGGTACTGATGAATATGGTCGTGATGTTTTCGCACGTGTTGTCAATGGCGGAAGAATTTCTTTAACGATTGGTCTTGTTGCCGTCGTTATTTCCACAACTCTTGGAATTGTTGTTGGTGGTATTTCCGGGTTCTATGGTGGAAAGGTTGATATTTTATTAATGCGATTTACCGAAATCGTTGGGTCCATCCCATTCTTCCCACTGGCGATGACCTTGTCAGTAATCCTAAATCAAGCTAACGCGGATTTTGATACAACGGACCGTATGGTTATGATCATGGTCATTTTAGGTGTTTTGAGTTGGACCGGATTAGCACAATTGATTCGTGCGCAAATTCTTTCTGAACGTGAAAAAGAGTTCGTCGTTGCTGCCAAAGCTTTAGGCGTGCGCTCACGTGCCATCATTTTCAAACACATTATTCCTAACGTTTTAACAATCATTATTATTAATGCAACTTTGAGTTATGCAAGTTCCCTATTAACTGAATCAGGATTATCATTCTTAGGCTTCGGTGTTCAACTGCCAGCTCCTTCATGGGGTAATATGTTGAGCGGAGCCCAAGAAATGTCGGTTATTAAGGACGCATGGTGGCGTTGGATATTCCCATCCATCTTTTTATGTATATCCACAATCAGCATTAACATTATCGGTGATGCGATTCGTGATGCCGTTGACCCAAGGTCAAGGGAAAGATAGGAGGACCAAAATGCCATTATTAGAAGTTAAAAACTTACATACATATTTTAAGACAAAAAGAGGAACAGTTAAAGCCGTAAATGGAGTCAGCTATACTCTTGACGAAGGAAGAACCCTTGGCATCGTTGGTGAAAGTGGTTCAGGAAAAAGCGTTTCAGCAATGTCCATTTTAAGATTGCTTGACGGGAATGGTTACATTGATCAAGGTGAAATTTACCTTGAAGGTACTAACTTAATTAACGTCAGCGAAAAAGCGATGCAACATGTTCGCGGAAACAAAATTTCCGTCATCTTCCAAGAACCAATGACATCATTAAACCCTGTTTTTTCGGTTGAACGTCAAATTGGTGAAGTGTTCCAAATTCACCAAGGCATGAGTAAAAAAGAATCATATGTAAAAAGCGTCGATTTGCTGCGCGAAGTCGGAATTCCAAATCCGGAAAAAGTTGCAAAGACATATCCTCATCAGTTAAGCGGCGGAATGCGTCAAAGAGTCATGATTGCGATGGCTTTAGCTTGTCGCCCACGAATCTTAATTGCGGATGAACCAACAACCGCTCTTGACGTAACTATTCAAGCGCAAATTTTAAAATTAATGAATGACTTAAAAAAAGAGTCGAATATGGCCATTATCTTCATTACCCATGATTTAGGCGTTATTAATGAAATGGCTGATGATGTAGTTGTTATGTATTGTGGTGAGATTGTGGAAAACGCACCTGTTGATGTTGTTTTCGCAGACAAATGTGAGTATTCACATCCTTACACCGAAGGCTTAATGACTTCCATTCCGCGTTTATCAACCGATAAAGAGCGCTTGGAGGCAATTCCTGGGGCCGTACCTCATCCACTTGATTTACCTAAAGGATGCAAATTTGCCCCACGATGCAAATATGCAACACAAAGATGTATCAACGAAGAACCAGATTTAATTAAAGTTTCCGATATTCAAGCGGTACGCTGTTTCTATCCGAACATCGAGGAGAGACACCATGGGAAAAAGTAAAGTATTGACCAATGAACCACTAATAAAAATTGTCGGCATGAAGAAATACTTTCCACTGAAAAAAAGTCGTTTATTCCAACGAGAAATTTTAACTGTCAAAGCCAATGATGGTGTTGATTTAGTTATTCATAAAGGCGAAACGCTTGGTCTTGTTGGTGAAAGTGGCTGTGGAAAATCAACGCTTGGGCGTGTATTATTGCAGCTCTATCCTCTTACATCCGGAAAAATCATTTATTATGGTTATTCCTTAGAAGATTATTCACCTCGCTATTTGTTTAAAGAGATTAATCGCTTAAAGACATCACGCTATCAATATGAGCAATTATCAAAAAAAATTTCCACAATCGAAACACAAATCGAAAGAAAAAAGAATAGTGTTTCATTCCAATCGCAAATGAAGGTCAACGAACAAGAAATAGCCCAATTAAAAATGGAATGTGATAAAATTGCTGACGATTGCCGAAATGAATTTGGGACTTTCTTTTCTTCAAACAATATTAAGGTTGTAAAACAATCTTTAAAGCTTGATGAATTAATCTATAAAAATGAAGAAAAGATTGCTCAATTGGAATTAAAACTAATTAAGCTTAACCAAGATTTGGAAAAAGCCAAGAAAATTAAAAATGTGAAAGCGGAAGCCGAAGTAGTCGCTATTAAAAAGCAATTGGAAAATGCGGACTTAAACTTGATTGCTGACTTAAATAAAAAGTTATCAATCGCCGAAAGAAAAGCTCAACACCATGTCATTTCGGTGGATATTGATATTCGTGAAACACAAAAAAGTATTAATATTATCAAAGATGATACCCAAAAGAGTATTACGCGAATAAAATCCTCTTTAGAAAAACCAATCGAATTAAACACAGCCATTGTAACAAAACTAGTTAATGCGAAATTAAAACATTTTGAAAAAGAAAAACGAATTAAGCAATTACAAGACATTAATAATTTCGCTAAAGAAAAAACGTTAAAAAGCCGCACCAATAAAAAAATTGAGAAACTTATTAATAAAACGGCGAATGTTACTGGAGCTTTCATATTATCCGATAATATTGCCGAGATTTCTCAAATCTTATTTAAAAACATTGATGTTTTGCACAAGATTCAGTTAAATAAAGAAAAACTAACGCTTCTAGAAGTCAAGAAGTTTAAAGAAGAACAAAAACTTGCCGATGATAAAGGCACTTACACTGATTTTCAAAAAGATGTATTCCAAGAGAGAATCGACAAAATCAGCTCAAAAATTGCTAATTTACATTCCGAAAACGAACGATTACTAGAAGAAACAAAGCAGTTGTCCCAAACCATAAAAGATGCCAATGCGTTATTATCGGCTCAACCGATGTATGAAGAACTAGAAGCAAAGAAGGAAAAAGGACTTGATTTATCAAGACTGACCGGCGAGGAAATGCGCCGTTTGCGTCAAGATATGCAACTTATTTTCCAAGATCCATATTCATCACTAAATCCTCGCTTAACCGTTGGACAAATAATCGGTGAAGGCTTAAAGGCTCATGATGTCGAGTTAAAAACAAAAGATAATTATCAAGATATCATTTTAAAAGTAATGGATAAATGTGGTTTGGCTCCTTATATGCTCCATCGTTATCCACATCAATTTTCCGGTGGTCAACGCCAAAGAATTGGTATTGCCAGAGCTTTGGCCGTTAATCCAAAATTCATTGTCTGTGATGAAGCAGTCAGTGCGCTTGACGTATCAATTCAATCCCAAATCATCAACTTGCTTGAAGACTTACGCGACCAAGATAACTTGACATATTTATTCATTTCTCACGATTTAAGCGTTATTAAGCATATCAGTGACCGAATTGGCGTCATGTATTTAGGAAAAATTGTTGAATTAGGAAATTCCGATGAAGTTTATAAGCGTCCTTTACATCCTTATACCAAAGCTTTGATTTCAGCAATTCCGACGACTGATCAAGGAACGAAACAACGTATTTTCCTGGAAGGCGACATTCCTTCGAATGTTTTCCCTCCAAGCGGATGTAAATTTAGAACACGCTGCCCATTAGCTCGCAAGGAGTGTGCACAACGCGTACCGGAATTCCGTGAAGTCGAACCTGGCCGTTTTGTTGCTTGTCATTTCTATGAAGAAACAGAAACTATTAGACCGTCTTAAAATAACTCCCGAAAAAGAAGCTATGGCTCGCCAAAAACTAGAGGAAACACCATTAGAAAAGGGCGATTTTCGCGCAATTCTTATTGCTGCTTTCCTGATGTTTGTTCTGCCGACCATTGGCGTTTTGGCGGTGCTAGCTTTAATAATGTGGTTGCTTTTTTTTGCAGGAAGATAAAAAAAGATAGGAGGAAACATGATTAAAATTTATACTTCTCCCAGTTGCTCTTCATGTCGAAAAGTAAAAAAATATTTTCAACAATATAAAATTCCTTATACTGAAAAAAATATTTTGTCAACGCCTTTGTATCGTGAAGATATCTATAAAATGCTGATGAACAGCGAAAATGGGTTTGAAGATATTATTTCAACACGATCGAACGTATTTAAAGAAATGAACGTTGATTTGAATAAAATGAAAACCAATGAGCTAATTGATTTTATTGTTCAAAATCCAAGTGTTTTAAAAAGACCAATCATTGTAACCGACTATGAAATTCAAGTAGGCTATAATGATGACGATATTGAATTATTCTTGCCTCAAGAACTTCGTGACATTGAATGTTCTAATTGTGTTCCTGAAAAAGACTGTGAGTATGTGAAAGCAATCAAAATCGTTGAAAAATCAGCATAGGATAAAAAAAATAAATTAAAAAAGCATTTCGGTAAAAACGAAATGCTTTTTTGTTAATGTAGTCTTTTATAAGCGTTGTAAGCGCGACGAATTTTTTTATCAGATTTTCGGTATTGAATTTCAAGCTCATTGATGATTTGAATAAATTCCTTTTTACCACCACTATAAGTTTTGGCTTCATACTCTAACTCGTAGTCAGTAGTTCCGAGGTAATCACTTTTATCGATAAATAGAATTCCTGTTTTATAGGGCATATACATTCTTAAAGTAGACAAACTTAAGAAATTAACTAATTTTTGGGAACCGATTAAAGAAACCAATTCGTTTTTTATATCACTTTCAGGAGCTATTCCAGTTGTTTTGATTTCTTTAAAGGTGTCGGCATCAATTGGAATAGTGAATTCTTGCATGGTATAGCCTTTTTTTCTTTTTAAGGTTAATTCTAGGTCGTCACGTTCCCGAACGCGAAGTGAAGCATCCAATGCTTTTAAAGAAAAACGAGGCGTATCAAAATAATGGTTTGTTTGAAAATCGGTTCGATTTCCTTTAAACAATTCAATTAAACGGTCATATTCTTCTTTTGAAAGCAGGGTTTTAAATTCGACTTCGGTGTTGGTATGCATAATGTACGTCATCCTCCCTTTCCTTAATACATAGTATATTATACATGTAAAAAGCGAAAAAGCAATAACATTTTTCAAAATCGAAATTTGTTAAAAAAAATATTATTATTCAAAAAATCTTTGATTTGTGTTAAAATAAAGATGCCCTTTAAATCATTTTGCGAAAGGAACAAAACATGATTAATGAAAATCTTTATTGGCAATCCTTTTTATTGCCATATGAATTGGCTGTCGGCGGATTCATTATCAAGCTTGAAGCAATGCGCAAGGAGTTTTTGTTAAAAAATGTCAACAATCCCATTGAAATTGTCTCAGGTCGAGTCAAATCAGTGAGTAGTATTTTAGAAAAAGCCGAAAGACTAAATATTGATTTTAACCACATTACCGAAGGGATATATGATATTGCCGGTATTCGAGTAACTTGCAAATACATTGAAGATGTTTACACGGTGGCTGAACTTTTGAAGTCCCGAAAAGACATTGACATATTTCTGGTGAAAGATTACATAAAAGAACCAAAGCAAAGCGGTTATCGTTCTTTACATTTAATTGCTCGTTACAATGTGGAAACAGTTGATGGCAGAATGCCAATCAACATGGAGTTCCAAATTAGAACCCATGCGATGCATTTGTGGGCATCAATTGAACACACTTTAAAATATAAATATTATCGACACATTCCTGAAGAAATCAAGGAGCGTTTGTTGCAAGCCTCGAAAATTTGTGCCAGCCTTGACGATGAAATGACAAGAATAAAGGAAACCATGGGCGCAATCGTTGTTGATAAAGTTCGGGAAAATGAACCAGCTTTAGATGAGATGGAAGTATTCTTGAATAGTGTAAAAAAATGGTGATTTCATGAAATATGCACAATTTGGAAATTATGAACCGTTGTCTTTAAAGCAAACGAGGGATGATGAACACCCCGATGTTGTTTTTTCGTTTGGGGGAGATGGAACGATGCTAGCCGCTATTCATCTCTATCTTGACCAATTAGAACATATCAAATTTGTTGGAATCAATACCGGTAAACTGGGATTTTTTACTGATTTTGATAAGGAAGAATTACCATTAATTTGTGATATGCTGGAAAACAACCAATTTGAAACG
>JBFXGS010000022.1:0-16320 GCA_050177775.1 Bacilli bacterium
ACTTGACCAACGTCAAGTTTTATTTTTTATAAATCTATAATAATTACTTTCCCTTGAAGAATTTCTTCAAGAGCAATGCCAATACATTTTTTATTGCGTGGATTGGTAATTAAAATATTACCGCCTTTCGCAATTTTTCGAGCTCGTTTGGCCGTTCCTACAACTAATTTATACTTCGATTTTGTAATCGAAACTAATTGATCAATGGATGGATAACGCATCCCGTCATGTGAATTATACATTTATTTTACCTCCAACATTTCTTTATATTGATGAATTGTTCTTTCAACTTTCGCATGTTCAGCACGAATAATCGCCATAATTTTATCAGCCGCATTTTCAACGGTATCATTGACAACAATGTAATCATATAAATAAGCTAAATTAATCTCTCTTTGAGCCTTTTTGACCCGTTCCTCAATGATTTCTTTAGGTTCAGTTCCTCTTGAAAGCAAACGATTATATAAATCTTGCATTGACGGAGGAGCAATAAAAATAAAAATGGCTTCGGGCATTTTTTCACGAACAATTTCGGCACCCTGAACTTCAATTTCTAAAACTACTTCTTTGCCTTGTTCAAGCTGTTCTACTACTTTGTCTTTTGGAGTTCCATAGTAATTATTGACAAACTCCGCATACTCGAGCATTTTTCCTTCTTGGATTTGTTTTTGAAATTCTTCTTTAGATACAAAGAAGTATTCTCTACCATTCATTTCCCCTTCTCGTGGTTTTCGTGTTGTCATGGATATCGAATAAACTAAATCATGACCGCTCATGTTAAACAAGGCACTTCGTACTGTGCCTTTTCCCACTCCCGACGGACCGGAAATGACAATTAACAATCCTTTGTTATCTAACTTCATTTTTACCTCGATAAATTATTGCTCTTATTATACACCAAACAATGAAAAAAAGAAAGTTATTTTTGAATAAACGCCCATGTTGTGATAAAATAGAAAGTGAGGACAAAAACATGAGTTTCGATGGCATTTTTATTCATAATTTAATAATCGAATTAACTCCTTTTTTGCTTAATCAAAGAATTAACCAGATTAATGGCCTTGATCAATCAAGTTTTGTATTTTCTTTAAGTAACAAAAAACAATTGATAATCGTTGTTCAACCCGACACCGCCCATATGAGGCTATCGGAACTTGACTTTATTTTTGATTTAAAAACCTCTTCTCTTCTTAACATGCTAAAAAAGCACGCCGAGAAAGCCCAAATAACCAACATTACTCAAAAGGATAATGATCGGATTGTCATTTTTGATTTAGTAAATGAAAATTATTTAAATGAAAAAAAGCATTATCATTTAATATTGGAATTTTTTGGCAGAAACGCCAATATGATTCTTGTTGATGAGGACTTTGTTGTCATTGAATGTGAAAAAAAGATTTTCTCATTAAGTGACCATGAAAATCGCATCATGATCCCGAAAATGCCATATACTTTCCCCAAAAATGATAAGATTAACCCTTTTTTCGAAAAAGAGCTTTCTAGCCAGAATGTTTATACCGGCATTTCTGCTTTATTATATCAAGAAATGATCAAACAAAATTCTCTAAATCTTATTTATCAAACAGTCTTACCGACCATGATTCAAACCGAACAAAAAAGTTATTTTTATTGCTTTGACTTGTCTGGAATTAGTGGAAATCGAACGCATTTTTCCACTTTATCTTTACTATTAGAATATTTTTATTATCATCTAAAAAAACAAAACACCATGAACGTTGAACAAAAAATGGTGGGAAGTTTTATCAAGAAAGAAATCAATAAACTTACGAATAAACTTGAAAAACAAAAGCAAGAACAAAAACAGGCTGAAGCTAATTTAAGCAACAAACAATTAGGAAATTTGTTATCTTCCAACTTGTATCTTGTGAAAAAAGGTGATACTAAAATTGAAGTTGCCAATTACTATGAAGATAATAAGTTGATTGAAATTCCTCTTAATCCCTTACTTGACCCAACAAAAAATCTTAATGCCATTTTTGTAAAATATAAGAAAGCTAAACGAGCTTTAGTCCATCTTAGTGAGCAAATCGCCCAAACCGAGCTTGATTTGCAATATTATGAGTGTCTTGAATCACAAATGGATAATTCAAAGAGACAAGAAATCCAAGAAATCATGCAAGAATTAGGAATTGGAAAAGCTGCCAAACAAAGTAAGAAACTTTCCAAACCCCAACTCACGACATATGAAGACCAAGAAGGCAATAAAATTATCGTTGGCAAAAACAATCTTCAAAATAATTATTTAACCCATACCCTTGCCAATAAAAATGATTATTTTTTTCACGTGAAAAATGCTCCCGGAAGCCATACAATTTTACAAGCCGAAAATCCTTCTGAATCAACATTAATTTGGGCTGCCGAGATAGCCGCTTACTATTCTAATCAAAAATTATCAAGTCAAGTCGCTGTTGACTATACTTTTGTAAAAAACGTCAAAAAAGTTCCCAAAACCAAGGGATCATTTGTGACATACACAAAACAAAAAACATTATTTGTTACTCCGGATTGGGAAAAAATCAAGCAAAAAATAAAGGTCTTAAATCTAACCGTTTAAGATCTTTTTTTCATATTTACAAAATGAAACAAATGGACATTTTGGGCAATTTGGTGTTTTGGCTTTACAAAAATAGCGACCAAAAAAGACTAACCGTAAATGCAAAGAATGCCAATCTTTAGCATCATATAATTGCATTAGTTTTTCTTCAACCACCAAAGGGTTTTCTGTTTTCACAAACCCTAATCGGTTGGCGACCCGTAAAACATGGGTATCAACGGCAATTCTGGGAACATTAAATCCTTCGCTCAAAATGACATTCGCACTTTTTCTTCCGATTCCCGGTAAAGAAATCAAATAATCAAAGTCACAAGGCAATAAACCTTGGTAATCCGTCATCAGTTTTTGGGAAAGCGCAACAATGTTTTTGGCTTTCGTATTGGCTAACCCTAAAAAGTGAATATGTGATAAAACATCTTTAACTAAAGCTTGACTTAATGCTTCAAAATTGGGGTAAGCGATAAACAACGTTTTCGTTGCCTTATTAACTAAAATGTCAGTGGTTTGGGCTGATAAAACAACGGAAATCGTTAATTCATAATGATTATTGAAATCAAGTTCACTTTTTACTTGAGGAAAAAGTAAAACAAGATGGTTTAGAATATCACTTGCTGTGAACATAAACTTTATTAAATAATTCTTTGATGTCTTCTTTTGATGAAGATTCTTGTTTTGGTTCTTGAACTTGAACTCTTAATAAGCGATCAACATAATTAATGCTGCGATTTTTATATCTTAAAGTCTTGATGATGGCTTCTTCAATTGCCAAATCGGTGTACTTGTATTCGATATACCATCGTGAAACCATTTCCAGTTCAATCGGACTAAGAATTTTCTTAAATTCTTTTTCAAGGACTTTCACAATTTGTTGAATTTTTTCATTCACATTATTTTCTTGGTTGGTTTGCTTAACACCTTCAAGTAAATATGAAAGTCTTTTATATGTTTCATCTAAGCTAAATTGCTCTTTGGAATCAACTGAAGACATTTCTAAAGCCACAAACCCTTCATTGACTAATTGCACAATTCGTCTTGCTAAATCTTGTTTGGAAAGTGACATGCTTTCGGCTAGTTCTTCCACAATCAAATATCTTTTTCCTTGACGGAGCATGTTATTGAGCTTAATTAAAATGATGGCATTAGCTTCATCAAGTTTGAGGAATCGATACTTGTCCAGCAACAAGCGATCAAAATCAATAATGTTATTCTTTAATAAAGTATACATACTTCCCCCTTTAATTAATCGCTAGTTTTTCCAAAGCATTTTTAGCCGCATTTTGTTGGGCTTCTTTCTTGCTTTTTCCCACTCCGACTCCTAAACGTAAATTCTCATGGAAAACAGCAAACCGAAAAGTTTTATCGTGAGCCAGACCACTGGACTCTTGAAGGACGTACCGAACGCCTTCGCGGCTTTCGGCTTGAACAAATTCTTGTAATCGGCTTTTGTAATCGACAAAAAAGCCAGGATCTTCGGATTCAATTTGACTAAAAACAAATCTATCTAATATTTTTCTGACAACTTCAATTCCTAAATCTAAATACAATGCCCCTAAGAAAGCTTCAAATAAATCCGCCAAAACCGAAGGTTTTGACTTTCCGCCTTGTTCAAGTTCCCCTTTTCCTAATAACAAATAGTGATCAAGTTTTAAAGCCGAAGCGTACTTGCTATTGGCGTTGGCACAAACATACTTGGCTCTAATTTTAGTCAATTGTCCTTCTGGTAAATCAGGAAAGCGATGATATAAAAAATCAGCCACTAAAAAATCTAAGATGGCATCTCCCAAATACTCTAAACGTTCATTACTATTTTCATGATGTTCATTAGCATAGGATTGATGAGTAAAAGCCAGCTGATAAAGTTCCCAATTTTTTAAGGGAAGTTGCAATTCTTTGGCTAATTCCTTTACTTTATCAAAAGCATTATTCTGGGGTGACATCATTATTTTCACCAATGATTTTTTTCATTTTTTCAATGACGTTTCCTAAAACAACATGACGAGCTTGCTTAATCGCATTTGAAAAAGCATAAGCATCGCTTGAGCCATGGGCTTTTACAACCACGCCATCCACACCAAACAAATGAGCTCCCCCAACTTCATCAGGACTAAGTTGCTTTTTAAATTTTTTGAAAACAGGTTTTAAAAATAAATAACCGATTTTGGCACGAAGACCTTTATTTATTTCTTGTTTAAAGAAAACACCAACCTCCTTCGCAACGCCTTCGCTTGTTTTCATAATCATATTTCCCGTAAAGCCATCGGTAACTAAAATATCACAAGGCGTTGAGAATAATTCTTTTCCTTCGATATTGCCAGCAAAAGTAATATTGTCATCTCTATGCAATAAATCAAAAGTTTCTTTTTCAAGTTCTCGCCCTTTTCCAGGTTCGGTACCAATATTCATTAACCCAACAATGGGCTTTTGGATTCCCCAAACTTCGCGAACAAAAATGCTTGCATATTGAGCGATTTGCAATAAATGCTCACTTCGTAACTCTAAGTTTGCGCCAACATCTAATAATAGACGTTGTTTTCCCCCCAAGTTAGGGAGAATTGGACATAGAGCCACCCGTTTCATTCCGGGAATGCGGCGAATAATCAAATGAGCAGCGGCAATGGTTCCTTGAGTCGGTCCCGCCGTCACGGCACCATTGACTTCTTTATTTTTAACCGCCTGAAAGGCTTTAACCAAAGACGTATTTTGATTGCGTCTTATTTCACCAATCGGATCTTTTTCTCCCATATCAATTTTATCCGGAGCATGAATAATTGTAACGCGGGGGTGCGCAGGAAGATGCTTTTTGATAATTTCTTCATCGCCAAAAAGGACTAACTCTAAATCATCAAATTTGTTTAAAGCTAATTTAACTCCATCGATTATGGCCACGGGAGCGAAATCACCACCCATAATATCAATTGCTAATTTCACCATATGCTATCCTCCTTAATCAAGCATTTCTTTTTTTGAATCATAATTTTGTTTTACAATCTTTAAAACTTCTTGGTATTGTTGATCATTAAATAATTTCCCATTATTAATGATTGCTTCCGATTCTTGGTTAATAGTGATCAATAAATCCTTATCTAATACTAAATCAGCCATTTTGAAAGCGACTGTTCCCGATTGTTTTTCACCAAAAAAATCCCCGGGTCCCCGAATAATGAGGTCTTCTTCAGCAAGAACAAAGCCATCACTATTTTCTTCCACAAGTTTTAACCGAGCGATTGCGGAGGGAATGGTAGTGTCGCTGATTAAAAAGCAATAGGCTTGTTCGTCACTTCGTCTCACTCGCCCACGCATTTGATGTAATTGTGCAATCCCAAATCGATCAGCATTAAAAATAATCATGGTGGTTGCATTAACGATGTTGACCCCAACTTCAATAACACTTGTGGAAACAAGAATTTGAATTTGGTTTTCGGTAAACAACTTCATTACTTGTTCTTTTTCTTGCGGTTTTAAACGACTATGAATTAAACCAACTTCACAAATTCCATTAAAATAAGAACTGACTTTCTCAAAAATCTCCGTGGTATTTCGTAAATCCATGACCTCCGATTCTTCAATCATTGGGGTGATGACATAGATTTGGTGGTTTCTTGCCAATTCTTCTTTCATGTGCACAACGACTTGAGGAAGGTCATTTTCCGATAAATATTTAGTTATGACCGGTTTTTTTCTTCCCGGCATTGTTTTAATAATCGAAATATCGGTTTCACCAAGAATTGAAATCGCTAAAGTCCTGGGAATGGGAGTGGCACTCATTTTTAAATGGTCGATGAGATTACCTTTACCAATGATGGAAACGCGCTGTTTAACCCCAAAACGATGCTCTTCATCGGTGACAACTAAGCCTAAATGTTCAAATTCGACATCTTTTTGGAACAAGGAATGAGTACCGATAACAATATCAACCTTTTTATCGGCTAAACCAGAGAGGGTAAATTTTTTGTCTTTACTGGCAATCGATGAAGAAAGCATCGCAATTGTTACAGGTTCGTTTTTAAACAAATCTAAGAAAGTTTGATAATGTTGTTGAGCTAAAACTTCGGTGGGAACCATGAGTGCTCCTTGATAACCGGCGGTAATCGCTGCATATAAACAAATGGCGGCAACAACGGTTTTTCCACTGCCAACTTCACCCTGTAAAAGACGGTTCATTTTATATTCTTGGCGCATATCTCCAAGAATATCTTCTAGGGCTTTATTTTGATCGACCGTTAATTTAAAGGGCAAATGATCAATAAAATTCTTTACTTTTGTTTCGTCATAATTGATGGCCACACCTTGAGGAAAGTGTTTACGCATATAAAACATATATTTTATCTTTGTTTGATACAAAAATAATTCTTCAAATTTAATTCTCTTTATCGCTTGATTAATTTCATCGGTATTCTCAGGAATATTAATGAATTTAAGAGCATCGTGGTAAGAGATTAATTGATATTTTTCTAACAATTCCGAAGGAAGAATATCATTGATTTTATCGCCATAGTCTTCGAAAACTTTTTCTTTAATTTCCAATACTTTCGCATCGGTAATCCCTTTGATACCAAAAACAGGATTAATATTATTTCCTAATTCTTCAAAATGAATTTCCGAAGCCGTAAATGACTTCATGTTTTCACTAAATTTTCCCGTCAAACGGACATAAACTCCATAAAACAAACGCGATTTTAAAAAATGGCGGTTAAAAATAGACACTCTAATTTTTTGGCCATCAGCATCAATATAAAAATTCATGACGGATAATTTCGTCTTTACCGATGTGACTGTAGCTTTCGATTGAACCACCCCGGCAATGGTTAAACTTACTCCCGCTTGGGCATCTTTAATGGGAACAATCGTATAGTCATCAAATTTGCTTGGAAAATTTAGTAATAAATCTTCAACAGTTAAAATATTACATTTTTTGAAATAACTTATTTGTTTGGGAGTGATATATTCAATCTGGCTTAATAATGTATTCTTCATTTTTTTCCCCAATATTCCCTCAATAAAGATTAAATAATCCCTTAATAGCAATAAAAAGGGCTAAAGCCCTTTCTATTCTATTGCTAGAATATAACTATAGACTTCTTGATTCCCTTCAATAACATCAATTTCAAGATTACTATAATTCTTCTCAATAAATTTAACTAATTCATTAACTTCTTTTTGAGTAACTTCTTGCCCAAAAATAATCGTGATGATTTCTTTCTCTTCGGTAATTCCCGCTTTCAATAAAGCTTTCAAAGCGTCCAAGCGACGGCGATTTGAAGTTACGATTTTATTATCACAAATACCAATGAAATCATCTTTTTTAATGTGTATGCCATCAAGATCGGTATCACGAATGGAATAAGTAATTAAACCGGTTGTCACATTTTCAATTACTTGCTTTAAATCACCAAGGATTTGCTCGGGTTCACCATTTAAGTCAATCATCGTTAAAGCCGAAAAGCCTTCTGCAATGCTCTTTGTTTCTAAAACATGAACTTTGCTTTCTTTATAAATTTTTGCTGATTGACGAGCTGCTAAAATAATATTTTTGTTGTTTGGAAAAACAATAATATTTTCAGCATTTAAAGTATCAAAGCCACGAATAAAATCTTCCGTCGATGGATTCATGCTTTGACCACCGGAAACAATGTAATCAGCTCCCATTTCCATGAAAGTTTTTTCAATGCCTTTTCCACTAGCCACGGCTACAATCGCATATTTCTTTCGAATATCTGGTTTTTTTGGAGCTAGATGATGCTCTTCACCGCATTCACAAGGGCCTTCAGCAACGTGCATGAATTCTTTGCTTTCGTGATGTTGTATGGTCATGTTTTCAATTTTCAAAGACATGAATTCCCCAAACTTTTGACCGATATTTAAAACATCACCAGGAGTTAAGGTATGAACGTGGACTTTTAAGATATCTTCATCATGCACAACAACAATCGAATCACCAATTGGTGACAACATGTTTGTGACAAAACTTTCATTAAATTCACTATTGTTGGCTTCTTTCGTCATCTTAACAATGAATTCCGTACAATAGCCAAAAGTAACATCGACATTCTTATTTAAAAATTGTGTTGAAACAGTATGCATTGCGCCTTCAACAGGTCGCTCTGATAAAAACTTTCCATCCAAGGCCAAAGACATTCCTTCAAGAACGTATATTAATCCGGCTCCGCCACTATCAACAACACCGGCTTCTTTTAAAACAGGAAGTAAGTTCGGTGTTCTGACCAATGATGCTTTTGCTTCATCGATAAATTCATGGAAAAACTCATTAATGGACATTCTTGAAGAAGAAATAGCATTCAATTTTTCGGTTGCTTCCCGAGCAACGGTTAAAATCGTACCTTCAACGGGTTTCATAACCGCTTTATATGCTTGTTTAACACCCATGTCAAAAGCTTTGGCTAGACCAATGGCATCCACAAGTGTTTTTTCTTCAAATCCTTTATAAATCCCCCGGAATAATTGCGATAAAATAACGCCGGAATTTCCTCTTGCTCCCATTAACATCCCCCGTTGAAGCTTTTTAGAAAATTCACTTATATTTGATTCATCCAAATTATAAATCTCGTTAATTCCGCCTTCCATGGTCATCCGCATATTTGTTCCGGTATCCCCATCCGGCACTGGAAAGACATTTAATGCATCAACTTGTTTATAATTTATTTTTAAATTTTCAGCCCCATTGATAATCATGGTTTTGAATAATAATCCATCTAATTTTAAAATATCCATAAATCCTCCGAAAATCAGTTAAAAAACTTTTAATTAATTATTTTGCCTACAAATACTAATACATTTTAGTATTATAGCATAAAATCCTCAATCAAGCAAGGAAAATGTGCTTTACCCCCGTTTGTAAAAACCCAAGTTTTATTAATAAGAAAAAAGAAAAGATTACTTAGTAAATATTACTTGCCTTTAAAATGTCATTGTGGTATAATATTAAAAGTAAAAAGTAGTTAATACATTTTTAAGGAGGTTCATCATGCCACGTAAATGTTATATAACCGGCTTAGGCACAGTAACGGGAAATAGTCGTTCTCACTCACTCGTAGCTTCTCGCCGAAGTTGGAAAGCAAACTTACAAAAGGTAAAAATCGTTGATACTGATGGTAAAGTAAAACGTGTTTATGTTTCCACAAAAGCATTGAAATCAGGTTTTGTGCAACGCGCTTAATGATTTATAAAAAGGGCTCATAAGCCTTTTTTTTATTCGCGGTTTTGCTTGGTTTCAATGACTAATAACTTTTTATTATTTACTTCTAAGAAACCGTCCTTAATTAATTCGTTACTTAAGCACAAATTATCACGAATGGTCAAATGATAGTTGGAAAGAGGATATTTAAAACCCTTTAAAGTAATTATCGTATCATTTTCTAAAGCAAAAAACGAAAAATATTTATACTCACTTTTTTCTAAACGAATGGGGTGATCAATGATGCGGATTAAATTAAGGTCATCAACAACTTCTATTTTCGCATCGGAGTATTTGATTAATACATTAAGGATGGCATAAAAATGATCAAGCCTTCCTCCGGTTCCATTATATATGATAATTTTTTCATGAGGAATATCTTTTACCTCTAAAATGGCAAGTTCTAAATCGCCTTTTTCTTTTTCTTTAGGAAAGACTTTTACTTTTGAACAAGCCATGACTACTTCTTCAATATTGCAAGAATCAAAATCACCAATCCCTAAATCAGCCGTTAAGCCCATTTCCACAATATTGTTGATTCCGCCATCCACACCCACCAATATTTCATCAATATCAGGTCGGTATAATCGAGAAAACTGATTCTCACCAGCAGCAACAATTTTAATTATCATAAAGCTTTTAACCTCCCGATGGCTTCTTGTTTGCTTGAAGTTTTAAAAATGGACGTACCGGCCACGAGAACATCGGCACCAACTTTGGCACAAGCTTGTCCCGTTTGTTCATTAATACCACCATCAACTTCAATCAGGTAATGATATTGGTGGTTCTTTTTTTCATTTGCCAGGTAGGCGATTTTATCTAAGGCCTTGGGCATAAAGGTTTGGCCACCAAAACCCGGTTCAACGGACATAATCAAAACAACATCTAAATCGTTTAGATAAGGTTCGAGCACGGAAACTTGTGTACTAGGCTTTATCGAAATGCCTACTTTAACCTGAAGTGATTTTAAATAAGCGATAAGTTTATTAATGTCCTTGGTTGTTTCGTAATGAAAAGTAATGATATCCGCCCCAGCTTCAATAAAGGATGGAGCAAAAAACTTTGGATCTTTTATCATAAGATGGACATCAAAAATCATCATTAACTTTTTTCGCAATTCTTTAAAAACAACCGGACCAATTGTGATATTAGGGACAAAATGGCCATCCATTACATCAATGTGGAGCCACTGGGCTCCATATGACAATAAATCTTTGGTTTCTTCATATAAATTGGAAAAATCAGCCGATAAAATGGAAGGTGCAACGATCATAAATTACTCCTAATATTTGTTTTTAATATTCTCTTTGATTTCTTTTGCAAATAAAACATAGTTTTCATAACGGCTTGGTAAAATATCTTGTTTTTTTACTAAAGCCTTAATGTGACAATGAGGTTCATCTAAATGTAAACATTTGGGAAGTTTGCATTGTTTCGAATATCGGAAGAACTCCACAAAAGATTGTGAAAAAGTTAAATTATCCTCAAAAGGAAATTCCACGGTTCCAAAACCCGGGGTATCCGCCACCCATCCATCTAGGAAGGGCAGTAATTCCACATGCCTGGTCGTATGTTTTCCTCTTCCCAAGGCTAAAGATATAAAATCCGTTTTAATCTTGAAAGCCTCATCAAACAAATTGAGAAGAGTGCTTTTACCGACACCGCTTTGGCCGGCAAAAGCGCAAAGGGATTGACTGATTTCATTCTTTAAAGTTTGTAAATCAAATTCGTTAGCTGTTGTAAAAACTTTGTAACCAATCGTTTGATAATACTTAATTATTGTTCCAATTTCCTTAAAATCTGTTAGTAAATCAAGTTTTGTGAAAACGATAATACAAGGAAGATTGTAAAACTCAAATATAGACAATAATCGATCTAATAAATTAAGGTTTAAATCCGGTTCTTTTACCGAAAAAAGTAAAAATATTTTATCAATATTAACAATCGCCGGCCTAATTAACTCATTTTTTCTTGGTAGAACTTCATTAATGGTGCGTGTTTGACTATCAAATATCACTCGATCGCCCACTTTTACAAGCATTTCATGAAGTTTAAAAAGGCCTTTGGGCTTGCAAACATATTTCTTGTTTTCCGAGAAAATAGTGAATTCGCCACTTAGCGATTTTATTACTAATCCTTGCATTTAAGTTCCTTAACTCGTAATTGTCCACAAGCGGCATCAATATCATGGCCCTGTTCTCTTCTTAAAGTAACATTGACTTTATTTTTCATTAGGTAATCAAAAAATGGTCGTGAACGTCCTTCCTTTGAACGTTTAAACTGATTTCCCGTTTCATTATAAGGGATTAAATTGACATAAGCATTCATGTCAGAAACATAATCGACCAATAATTTGGCATCTTCAAGGCTGTCATTAATGCCATCAAGTAATATGTATTCAAACGTAATTCGTCGGCTCGTCCTTGCAAAATAATATTGCAAGGCTTTTTTTAATTCCGATAAATTATAAGTTTTGTTTATTTTCATATATTGGCTTCGTTTCTCATCAGTGGCAAAGTGCAAAGAAACCGCCAAATTAACTTGAAGGGGGAATTCACTGAATTGGTATATTTTGGGAATAATTCCACAAGTCGAAAGGGTAATATGGCGACTGCCAATCTCTAAACCCTTCCCGTCATTGATGATTTTAATGAAGGAAAGAACATTTTCGTAGTTGTCAAATGGTTCGCCAATTCCCATAATCACCACATGGGAAACACGTTTATTCTCTAAACGCAACAAATTATCAATTGTTAAAACTTGCAAAACCATTTCAAAAGTTTCTAAGTTACGCATTCGTTTCGTTAAACCACTTGCACAAAACGCGCATCCCATGTTGCAACCCACTTGAGTTGTGACGCAAACACTATAACCATAATTATGCTTCATTAACACGGTTTCAATTAAATTGCCATCATCAAGTTGATAAAGATATTTTTTGGTTTCATCTTCCGCGGTTTGGATTTTCACGACTTCAAGTTGTGAAAAAGCGAAATCTTCTTGTAACTTACTAATAAATTCCTTTTTAAAATTGGTCATTTGAGAAAAATCCGTTAGTCTTTGTTTATATACTGCTTCAAAAACTTGAGTCGCCCGAAACTTTGGACTCCCAATGCTTAAGAAATATTGTTCTAATTGATCTTTTGAATAATTATAGACTGAAGTTTGCAAATTAACCTCTCCTCATTTTACATATATAAAAACCATCACTGTGATACTCGTGTGGTAAAATCGTTTCTTCCAAAACAATCACCATTTCAGGATGATTATTAATAAAAGTGCGAATTTGTTCTTCATTTTCTTCTTTATTAATTGTACAAGTGGAATAAGTAAAATACCCGCCTTTTTTCACAAGTTTCCATGTTTTCTCAAGGATTTTAGCTTGCAAAGACTTAATTTCATGAATACTATCTAAAGTCAAATGATATTTAATGTCAACCTTATGGGATAAAACGCCTAAACCAGAGCATGGGACATCAGCTAAAACCTGATCAAAAGTTTCTTCCTTAACCACTTCATTTAGCATTAGCGCATCAATCTGTTGGGTTTTTACATTAGAAACTCCCAGTCGTTTAAAAGTATTCTCCATTAATTTTATTTTGTGAGGATAAATATCGCAAGCAAATATTTGACCGGAATTTCCCATTAAAGCCGCCAAATGCGCACTCTTTCCTCCTGGCGCACTGCAAACATCAAGAATCAAATCTCCTCGTCTTGGGTTCATGATTTCTGCCACCCTTTGGGATGATAAGTCTTGGATGGTCAGATAACCCAAAGTAAAAAAGTCGTGTTTTTGAATATCGCCTTTGTAAATCAAAGCATTTTCACCAATTGGCGAAATTTGAAAATCCACTTTACTTTCTGTTAATTTCGCAAGTAAATCAGCTTTTGCTATTTTTAAGGTATTTACACGAAGCCCTTCGTTTTTATCAACAAAATATGTTTCTAATATTTTTTCCACAGTTTCCAAAGAATAATCTTTCAGTAAATAAGTAACGAGCCATAACGGAAATGAATATTTGATGGCTAAACGGTCTTCATCATCCAAATCTTCCATCGTTCGTAAACTATTTCTTTGAAGATTTCTAAGAACCGCATTGACAAATGATCCAATATGGCGGTCTTTTAGATTAGCAATATCCACTGCCTCATTGACAACGGCATAATCCGGAATTCTCATAAAAAGAAGTTGATAAGCCGACATTTCTAATAATATTTTGACCCAAGGTTTTTGGCTTTTGTGACCCACATAAGGTTCCAAATAAAAATCAAGGGTAATTAATCTTTCTAATGTTCCATAGACAAGCTTTGAAAAAAGTGTTTTGTCTTCCGTAGTTAATTCAAAACGATTCAAATAATTATTGACAACAATATTGGAATAAGCTTGCTTAGTAATAATTTTTTCAATAGTTTCTAAAGCTAATTTTCGGGGATTCATCATACACTTATACCTAATTTCTTTAAAAAGATGATTAATTCCGCATTTTCTAAAACAACGGAACCAATATCTCCATGTTTATAATCATTGAAGCGATGAAAATCACTCCCTGCCGTAATAAAAAGATGATTGATTCTGGCAATTTCGCGGAACTTGTCTTCTTCATGAGGCTTATTTTGCGAATAAATGGCTTCAATGCCATCGATTCCCATCTTGATAATTTGATCAATTCCCACTTCTTTCAAATTGGTGGGATGAGCTAAAACCGCTAAACCATGATATTGATGGATTAAATCAATCCCTAAAGGAGTGGATAATTTTGTGCTAGGTAAATAAGCCGGACACCCTTTGCCAATCATCTTCTTGAAGATTTCTTCACGGCTATACGGATAACCTTGACTTATGATTTGCTCAGCAATGGTTCCTCTGGTCACGCTATCAATGTTTTTTGTAAAATCCATATTCAAATCAATTTGAAAAAATTGCAACAACTTATCTTTTATAAAGAAAGCTCTTTTTAGACGGTTTTCTCGTTGTTTTTGCAAATCATTATTTAGTTTATCTAAACCTTCCATATTCGGAAAATAACCTAAAATATGAATACTTTCATTTGAAAATTCGGTCGATAATTCAAGTCCAATAATGATTTGGGGTTTAATACGGTTCATTTTAAAAGCATCAAAAGAACCTTGAAGAAAATCATGATCGGTGATACTCAAAAAATCCAGGTTTTTTCCTAATTCTAAAACTTCGGAAACGTTCAGCACACCATCCGAATAAGTCGTGTGCATATGGAAATCACCCTTCATACATTCTCCATTTCATCATATATTAGTAACATTATAAATCTTTTTTCTAATTCTTGATAATAATCTTTAAAAATTAAATAATCAAACAACTCCACGCCAGCGGTAATTCGCATTACAAAACGGATTTTGTTGAACAAATCAACCCATTCCGCAAACTTTAAGGCGACAACGGCATCCGTACTCAAAAAAAAGCGATAATTGTAAGTTGCTGAATAATTTGTTAATTTACTCGTTTCTAAACAATGAACTAATGCTTTAATGGTGTTTGTAATTAGTTCACCACTATTATAATAAATGTAATCATGAGCTTCTTGAAAAGACTTATAACTTTCAAGCATCAAAGCAATATTGCGATTTAACGAATCGAGTTCTTGATAGTTTTTATCATTGCAAATACTATAAGAAGTCATTTTCATTTTTTTAAAATAAGTGTTTTGAAAATCCATTAATTCTTTCGCAAGGTTGTCTAAGAAAGTAAATAAATCTAACGCTTTGGTGTAAGCATCTTCGATTTCTTGGTCTTCAACTCTTTCCATGTATTGAAATAAATCGACTTTATTG
Organism: Bacilli bacterium; assembly: GCA_050177775.1. Taxonomy (GTDB): domain Bacteria; phylum Bacillota_I; class Bacilli_A; order ML615J-28; family CAG-698; genus UBA2253. The sequence continues at coordinate 15,576 of JBFXGS010000022.1, forward strand.
GTTAAGTCTTCAATAACTCTTTTCATCCGCGAAACTTGTTTTTCAAAGCCGAAAATCAAATCACTGGCTTCGGTTTTCTTTCGGGCTCGGGAAAATAACTTTAAAAAATAAAATTGATGCCATACGATTTCGCATTTTTGCGAAAATTGTTTTAAGGTGTCTTTTATTTTTTCGATTTTGGATTTTAAATCGGGCAACTTTAGAATATTATGTCCGAAGTTTGTGAAAACAACGCGTTCAAAATAAATCTCTTCATCCGAAACTTGTGATTTTCTTTTTCCACTAGGAACTTCAGGAATTTTTATCGTTATTTCTTCTTGAGGCATCTTGAATTTTTCTTTTTTCTTCATATGCATTACTTCTCTTATTTTATTATTATAACATTATTCTTGAAAAAAAAGAATATAAACCCTTTAGAAAATCAAAAAAACCTTTTTTGTAAAGATAATTTGTCAATTCAAGTGCAACACTTTTCATAAATTAAAAATCATTCATCACTTCTAATGGTGTTTTATAACCAAGACATTTTCGGGGACGGTTATTCATCAGGCTTAATACAATTGATAATTCGTTGTTAGTTGTCAAAGATAGATCCATTCCTTTTGGATAGAATTCTCTTAATAATCCGTTGCCATTCTCATTGCTTCCTTTTTGCCAGGCACAGTATGGATCGGTGAAATACACATCACATTTTAGTACGCTCTCTATTTCTTTATAGCCAGAGAATTCTTTTCCCCTATCACAT